>JAKLLM010000018.1:24589-27779 GCA_023150125.1 Zoogloea sp. | reverse complement strand
GCGAGGCCGGCCGGCCGGGCGTCATCACGATCGCCACCAACATGGCGGGCCGCGGCACCGACATCGTGCTGGGCGGCAACGTCGAGAAGCCGATAGCGCTGATCCGTGAAGACGAGTCGCTGTCGGATGCCGACAAGGACGCGCAGATCAGCAAGCTGCGCGAGGAGTGGAAGCTTCGCCACGAGCAGGTGCTGAAGGCCGGCGGCCTCAAGATCATCGGCACCGAGCGCCATGAATCCCGCCGCATCGACAACCAGCTGCGCGGCCGCTCCGGCCGTCAGGGCGACCCGGGCGAGAGCCGCTTCTACCTCTCACTCGAAGATCCGCTGATGAAGATCTTCGCCGGCGAGCGCCTCAACGCCATCATGGTCCGCCTCAAGATGCCCGAGGGCGAGGCCATCGAGGCCGGCATGGTGACCCGCTCCCTCGAGACCGCCCAGCGCAAGGTCGAGCAGCGCAACTTCGACATCCGCAAGCAGCTGCTCGAGTACGACGACGTCTCCAACGACCAGCGCAAGGTGATCTACCAGCAGCGCAACGAGCTGCTCGAGACTTCCGATATCAGCGAGACCATCGCCGCGATGCGCGACGGCGTGCTCCACGACCTGTTCCGCATCTACGTGCCGGTCGATTCCGTCGAGGAGCAGTGGGACATCCCGGCCCTCGAGCTCGCCCTCGAGTCCGAGTTCCAGCTCAAGCTGCCGGTGGCCGAATGGATCAAGGCCGACCCGAGCATCAGCGACGACGACATCCTGCAGCGCGTTCTCGAAGCCGGCGCCCGCGCCTACGCCGACAAGGTCGCGATGGTCGATGCGGCGGCCTGGCACGGCTTCGAGCGCAACGTGATGCTGCAGAGCCTCGATACCCACTGGCGCGAGCACCTGTCGGCCCTCGACCACCTGCGCCAGGGCATCCACCTGCGCGGCTACGCCCAGAAGAACCCCAAGCAGGAGTACAAGCGCGAGGCCTTCGAGCTCTTCGAGAACCTCCTCAACATCGTCCGCACCGAGGTCACCAAGCTGCTGATGACGGTGCAGATCCGCTCCGAAGCCCAGCTCGAGGAGGTCGAGGCGCCGCCCGAACTCGAGAACGTCCAGTATCACCACGCCGGCTACGACGAGGCCCTGGCCACCGCCAATCCCGATCGGGATGCCGCCGAGCCCGAGCATCGAGCCGGGCCCAAGGTCGGTCGCAACGATCCGTGCCCCTGTGGTTCGGGCAAGAAGTACAAGCACTGCCACGGCAAACTGTCGTAAGAAAGGCGCTTGTGCCGCTGCGCCCGCCGAGGTCGCTGCGCCCCTCCCGGCCCTGAATGTGGATTTCCGAAGCCCGCCCTGCGGGCTTCGTTGCGTCTGGGGGGCCTCAAGCTGCAAGGCTGCGTGCCGTTATCGGGCACAGGAGAGCCCATGAGCAATAGCCCGAATTCCCCCGATCTTGCCAGCTGGATAGAGCGCATTCGCGGGCGCGAGATGCCCGTTTTTGCGAGCACCGTCGCGGCCCTGCGGCGCATCATCGGCGATGAGCGGGCATCGGCGTCGGCGCTGGCCCAGGTGATCCTCAAGGACACGCCGATGACCACCAAGGTGCTGCGGCTGGCCAACAGCGCGTATTTCAACCACTCGCACCAGGCCGTCAATACCGTCTCCCGGGCCATCGTCGTGCTCGGCTTCAATCCGGTCGCCGAGCTCGCCCTGTCGGTGTCGCTGATCGATTCCCTGCTCGCGGGCGGGCTGCGCGGGCGTGTCCACATCGAGATGGCGCGCAGCTTCCATGCGGCGGTGCAGGCGCGCTGGGCGGCGAGCCGGCGCGGCGAACAGCAGGCCGAAGAGGTCTTCATTGCCGCGCTCCTGTCGCGGGTCGGTGAAATGGCCTTCTGGTGCTTTGGCGGGGAGCAGGCCCAGGCGCTGGAGCGCTGCATGAAGAACGCCTTCCTGCGCGAAGAGGAGGCCCAGCAGGTCGTCCTCGGGTTTTGCCTGCGCCACCTGTCGGTGGGGCTGGTGCGGGAGTGGCGCCTGGGTTCCCTCGCCGTGGCGGCGCTGGAGGGCGATGCCCGCAGCCGGGGGCCTGAGCGGGCGGTGCTGCTCGGCCAGCGGCTGGCCCTGGCCGCGGAGGAGGGCTGGGCGTCGCTGGCCGCCCGCCAGGCGCTGCGCGAGGCGGCCGACTACGTCGGCCTGTCCATCGAAAGCGTCCGCGACGAAGTCCTGGCCAATGCGGCCCAGGCTGCCCGCATCGCCGCGTCCTTTGGTGCCGTCGAGGCCGGAAAGATCATCGCGACGAGCGGTGGGGCGAGCGCAGGCATGCCGGAGCCCGATCAGGCGGCGTTGCCTGGCGCGCCGGATGCCGCGCTGCAGCTGCGCATCCTCCAGGACCTGGCGGCCCTGACCCTGGCTCGCGCTCCGCTGGCCGATATCCTCCAGCTGGTGGCCGAGGGCGTTTATCGTGGCGTCGGCTGCGAGCGTGTCCTGGTGGCGGTGCTGACCCGCGACCGGGCCCAGCTGCAGGGGCGGGTGGCCTTGGGCAGCGGCGCAGAGGCGCTGTGCGCACGTTTCACGTTCTCGATGGAGGGCGATCCCGACGATGTGCTGGACGCGGCCATCGACAGCGCCCAGCCCTGCCGCATCGATGCCGCACGCCTCGAGCACCCCGGAACCGAGCGCCTGCTCCAGGTGACGGCCTGTGACGAGGCGGTGCTGGTGCCCTTCGGCACGCCCACCCGCCAGATCGGCGTGCTCTATGCCGACCGGCAGGGCCGGCCCCTGGATGACGAGCTCTGGCGTGCCGTCCAGCACTTCGCCCTGCAGGCCGGTCTGGCCGTCACCTTGAGTGCCTACGATCCGGCCGGTACCCCGCCGGGGCTCTGATCCCTGCTCCCCGGGTGCTTGCCTGACCAGGCCGGGGCCAGTCCCTGCGCGGCCGCCGTAAAGCAGCCAAGCGCCGGTTCTCGGATTATCATTCCCAGCCCTGCCATCCGGCATCTGTTTCTGGAGTCATCCATGCCTGTTCTGCTTTCCCCTCCCGAGGCGGCTGCCCTGCTGCCCGTCCCCGGTGTCCGTCTCGGTGTCGCTGAAGCCGGCATCCGCAAGGTCAATCGCAAGGATCTCACGCTGATCGAGCTGGCGCCCGGCGCCCGCGTGGCTGGCGTGTTCACCCAGAACCGCTTCTGCGCTGCCCCGGTGCAGGTCTGCAAGGC
>JAKLLM010000018.1:19582-24575 GCA_023150125.1 Zoogloea sp. | reverse complement strand
CAATGCGGGCACCGGCGAGCCAGGCCTGGCCGCCGCCCGCGCCACCTGCGAAGCCGTGGCGGCCCAGTTCGGCATCGATGCCGCCCAGGTGCTGCCGTTCTCGACCGGGGTGATCCTCGAGCCGCTGCCGGTCGAGCGTCTGGTGGCTGGCCTGCCGGCGGCCAAGGCGGCGCTGAAGGCCGACGGCTGGTTCGATGCGGCCCACGGCATCATGACCACCGACACCGTGCCCAAGGCCAGCTCCCGCCAGGTGCAGATCGGTGGCAAGACCATCACCCTGACCGGCATCTCCAAGGGCGCCGGCATGATCAAGCCGAACATGGCGACCATGCTCGGCTTCATGGCCACCGACGCCGACGTGGCCCAGCCGCTGCTCGACGCGCTGCTCAAGGACGTGGCCGACCTCTCCTTCAACAGCATCACCGTCGACGGCGACACCTCCACCAACGACAGCTTCATGCTGATCGCCACCGGCCAGGCCGGCAACCCGACGATTGCCGATGCGGCCTCGCCCGATTACGCCGTTTTCCGCGCCGCAGTGCTGGACCTGGCGATCTGGCTGGCCCAGGCCATCGTGCGTGACGGCGAGGGCGCCACCAAGTTCATGACCCTGCAGATCGAGGGAGGCAAGGATCGGGACGAATGCCGCAAGGTCGGCTACGCCATCGGTCATTCGCCGCTGGTGAAGACCGCCTTCTTTGCTTCCGACCCCAACCTGGGGCGGATCCTGGCCGCCATCGGCTATGCCGGCATCGACGACCTGGACGTGGCTGGGATCAAGGTGTGGCTGGGCAGCAACGGCGAGGAGGTGCTGGTCGCCGAGCAGGGCGGGCGTGCCGCGGGGTACAACGAAGAGGCTGGCGCGCGGATCATGCAGGCCGCCGAAATCACCATTCGCGTCGACCTCGGCCGCGGCTCGGTGGGTGCCACCCTGTGGACCTGCGACTTCTCCTACGACTACGTGAAGATCAACGCCGACTATCGTTCCTGATGGTGCCCTCGCTACGTATTTCGCATTTTGTGATGTTCTTCACGCGTAGCCTGCCGCTCTTTGTGGACCGTTTTTTTGCCTGCGCAGGGGCCGCTTTCGCGCTGCCCGCCCTATCCGTTTCGCAAGCCTTGGAGAATCGTGTCGGGTTTTTTTACACATGCTCAGGGTGTAGGCCTCAACAAAACCTGACGAGCTTGTTAAATACCTGATTTAACGTTTTTTATTTCTCCTGGCATGGTTTCTGCTATAAGAAAGCGGGTAGCGCACATGCCCCTAATATTTGACCGAAAGGAAACAAACAATGCGTAAGAACCTTCTCAAGAGCCTGGTCGCCGGCGCGGCCATCCTGGCGGCCAGCGCCAGCGCCAACGCCTACGTGATGAACATCGGCGGTACCGACTACACCTTCGACTCCATCGACTGGTCCTCCGGCGGTAGCGCCTGGTCCACCGACTACCGCGATGCCGCTGGCAACGCTGGTGGCGTCGGCCACACCTTCAACCTGTCGATCCAGAGCGCTGCTGCTGCCCTGCTGCTCGGCAACCAGACCGTCTACACCTTCGATGCCAGCTCCCCGTTCGAGCTGACCCTGTTCGCCACCGTTAACGAGACCGTCACCCTCGACTTCGGCGGCCTGCAGACGTTCAACCTGAACTACGGCTCCTGGTCCGTCTATCAAGACGCTTCCAAGAACGCCAACCTGCTGACCGGTGTTGGCATCGCCGACGGCACCAAGGTCCTGGGTGGTTCCTTCGACTCCGGCTTCAGCGGCTCCTTCACCGCCAGCAACGCGACCTCCGGCTTCGGCTCGCAGGGTCTGCCGGGCGCCGTCGATGCTGCCCCGAACGGCCTGATCGATCCGCATCCCGCCCAGACCCTGGCCGTGACCACCCTGCAGATGGGTTCCTTCCTGACCGCTGCCCTGCCGACCGGCTTCAGCAACGGTGTCGACGGTGGCACCAACGCCGCCTTCAACTCCAGCGACATCAGCCAGCTCGTCATGCAGGTCGATGCCAACCAGCGCTTCGTTCCGGAACCCGCTTCCATGGCCCTGCTGGGCCTGGGCATGGCCGGCATGGCTGCCCTGCGTCGTCGCAAGTAATTGCGCAAGCCTTCGCCGGGCAGGGTTCGGGAGCGTCGTTGCTTCCGGGCTCCAGGCCAGAGGTGAAGGCGAGGATCTCCTGGTGGAGAATCCGCGCAATGCCGAGAAACCCCCGCTCCGGCGGGGGTTTCTTTTTGCAGGGCGACATGGCGCATGGTTTGCGCCCTCGCGAGGGGCGGTGCGATAATCCAGTGGCGGGCAAGCTCGCTGATTGTCATAATTCGGGCGTCCCTGAATGGGGTTCGTGCTCCAACTGGAGTGCGATGGAAGCGCCGTCTGGTGGGCGATGGCTCAATCGCAGTGCGATGCCCTCGCACCACCACCAGGCTATCTTGCACAGGAGTAAGCCAGATGAGGCCGATTGGCGTTGGGTCGGTACTGTGGTTCGTTTCGATGCTGCTGTGCTCCCTTGCGGTCGCTGCGGGGTTTGCCTGGTCTCTCGATCCGTTGGCGCGTTCGCTGCCCTTGGGCGAGGTCTTCCTTTTCCTTGCGACCTGCCTCGTATTCATGGGGGTCTCGATCTTTCTTTATCGGGTCTTCCTGAAGTTCTTCCCGGTGCCCGTCGGTGAAATACCGGATGGCTCGAGACAGGAGTTCTACTATTTTGTATATCTCCTGCACTGGCTGGTCCTGTTCGCGCCCCTGACGCGCGCGACCTTCATCCCGGCCCCGTTTTCCCGGCTCATCATGATCGCGCTGGGCGCCAGGGTCGGGCCGGGGAGCTATTCCTCCGGGGTCGTCATGGACAGCCAGTTCGTCACCGTGGGCAGCAATTCCCTGATCGGGCTCGATGTGGCCGTCCTGCCCCATGCCCTCGAGGGTTCGCGGGCTGCGCACTATCCGATCGTGATCGGCAGTGGCGTCACCATCGGCGCCCGGGCGCTGATCATGGCGGGGGTCGAGATCGGGGACGGAGCCGTCGTCGCGATGAATTCGGTCGTCACCAAGCACACGCGGATCGGCCCCAACGAAGTCTGGGGTGGCATTCCGGCGCGTTGCCTGAGCAAGCCCGATGCCACCGATCGGCCGGCCCGGCCGTGACGAGCCCCTGAATCGGGTATCCACGAGAAAATGAAGATAAACCGTTTCCTGCAGGGCTCCGTGATAGATCTCGCCCAGGCCGTCCGCAACGTGCTTCGCCAGAAGCGGCGGGTTGCGTTTGCGCTGGCCATCGTGATGGGCGGCTGCATCTCCCTGCTGCTGGCCGGAGGGTTCATCCAGTGGGTGCTCGACACGATGCGGGAATCCACGATCCGGTCCCAGCTCGGCCATATCCAGATCGTTCGTACCGACTATTACAAGAAGGGGATCGCCGACCCCTACAGGTATCTCCTGCCTGCCGACGGCCGCAAGGAGGCCGAGGTGCTGAAGCACCCCTCCGTCCGGGCGATCGCGCCGCGCCTGTCGCTGGTCGGGCTGATCAGCCTGGGTGATTCGACCCTGTCGTTCATGGGAGACGGGGTCGATCCGGTCGCGGAGCGGGAGTTCGAGAAATACTTTTTCGTCGAGAAGGGTGAGCGCCTCTCCCCGAACGATCCGACCGGCATCGTCATCGGGCAGGGGCTGGCCGACAACATCGGGGCGAAGGTGGGTGACAAGCTGGTGCTCACGGTGACGACGGCCAAGGGGAGCCTCAACGCCCACGATGTCCATATCCGCGGGATCTTCTTCACCTCGGAGAAAGCCTACGACGACAGCGCGATCCAGCTCCCTATCGAGCTCGCGCGCAAGCTGATCCGCGTCGAAGGGGCGAGCTCCTGGCTGGTGGTCCTGGATGAGACGGAAAAGACGGATGCGGTGCTGAACGACCTGCGCCCGCTGTTCGACCCCAAGTCCTTCGAGCTGGCGCCCTGGTACGAGCTGGCCGACTTCTACAACAAATCGGTTACCCTGTTCTTGCGGCAGGTCCTGGTGGTGAAGATCCTGATCGGGATCATCGTGGTGCTGAGCATTTCCAACACCTTGTCGATGGCCGTCATCGAGCGCACCGGCGAGATCGGCACGATGATGGCAATGGGCGTGCGCAGGAACTCGGTGCTTCGGCTGTTCATTTTTGAAGGCCTGATGCTTGGCGTGATCGGGAGCGTGCTGGGGATATTCATAGGCTGGCTGTTGTCGCTGGCGATCTCCGCGGTCGGGATCCCGATGCCGCCGCCGCCGGGCATGGAGAGCGATTTCACCGGTGAGATCACCGTGACCCTCGGCCTGGCGCTCGACGCGCTGGGGCTGGGCGCGATCGTGACACTCATTGCAAGTGTGCTGCCTGCCTGGAAGGCGTCCCGCATGGTCATCGTCGATGCGCTGCGCAGCCAGCGATGAGCAGGTTCTTGATGTCGGTTGCTGGTTTGGAGTGCCGTGGGGCACTCGGGTGCTCGGGAGGGATTCGCAATGAAGTCCAGCTTCACTGATTTTCTGGTATGCGGCGGAGTGCTCTCCCTGATCGTGGCCCTCGCCTGGCTGATCGTGGGGGTCGGCATCTCGCCCTATTCCCAGGCCTTTTTTGGCGACTACTACGTCATCGTCAATGTCCTGCTGTTCATGCTGGCCTACGGGATCATCTCCGGCCTCGTGCTGCAGCTGATGCTCAAGATCAAGCCGCTGCCGTGCGGCGAGTTCTCGATGGACTCGCCGGTGTTCACCTACTGGAAGCTGCTCTCGGTGGTCTTCCTGCTGGCGCAGGAGGTGATGATCCCGTTCACCTCGATCTTCACGAAGCCCCTCGTCTGGCGGCTTTTCGGTGCCAAGGTGGGCTCGGACGTGGCTCTCGGCGGTGCTGTCGGCGAGCCTTTCATGGTGACGATCGAGGATGGCGCGGTGCTGGGCTTCGGTTCCGTCGTCGCTGGCAGCGTCATCGCGGATGGCAAGATCACCCTGGGCAATGTGCGCATCGGCAAGGGGGC
>JAKLLM010000018.1:0-19564 GCA_023150125.1 Zoogloea sp. | reverse complement strand
GGTTCGATGCTGATCCCCGGTTCGAAGATCCCCGACGGTGAAGTCTGGCGCGGAAACCCGGCCCGGAAGTGGAGTGTGATCGGTGCCGCACCCAAGGCCGGGGATTCGGCCGGCTGAGCCTGGCGGCTTGAATCACCAGGGCCCGGCCGGGGGTGGCTAGGGCCCGGGCAGAAGTCGCTCGAGTGCCTGGCGCAGGCGCGCACGGGGCTGGTAGCGGCTGGCGCGTTGAGCAAATGCGCATGCAGCTTCGCGAAAACCCACTTCGCCCAGCAGTCGGCCAGCCGCCGCCGTCACCGCGGTGGCTGACAGCTGCGTGCCGCGCATCACCATGCCGAGGCCGGCCTTTTCCAGGTAATGCATGTTGAGGTATTGGTCGAGGTTGCCCGGTATGCCCAGCACCGGCGCCCCACGCACCAGGGCCTGGTAGGCGGTCGGGCTGCCGCCATTGCAGATCACCAGGTCGGCAAGTTCCGCTGCGGCGCCGCCGGGAAGGTAGTCGGCGCAAAAGAGCCGGCCGTCGGCTGGGGGCAGCGGTGCGCCAGCGGTCGAGACGATCACCTGTGCATCGATCTGCCGCAAGCCCTCCAGTACCGGCACGAGAAGTTCATTGGCGCCAGAGCTGCCGAGGGTCACGTAGATGACCGGGCGCGTCTTGTCTATCTCGCCCCACCAGGGGGGCTGCGGAAGGTCGGGCGACCAGTCGATCGGCCCCAGGAACATGCCTCCATGCTCGCTGTCCGGCGGCAACCCGTATATTTCAGGCACGTCGCTGAAGAGCGCCAGGTCGGCATCGGTGTAGATGCGGCGCAGGTCGTGCCCCAGGCTGGCGAGGCCGTAGTGGCGGCGCAGCCGGTTCATCGGGTGGGCGTGGACGGCAAACGCGAGTGGCCGGACGAGATCGAAGATAGCCTGGGACAGGCCGACACCGAGGATGGGGACCATCGGCAGGTTCGGCACCACGAAGTGCGGCGTGAAGGCCGGGCTCCAGTAGGCGTTGGTGATGGTCGCGTAGGGCACTTGCTGGCGCCGGGCCGAGATCGACAGGGTGATGCGGAAGTCGCCGATGACCAGGTCGGGGCGCAGGGCGGCGAGGAGCGCTTCGTCCTCCTCGGTGAAACGCTTCAGCGTGTCGAAATCGAACACCGGCCGGCCCTTGGCCAGGTTGTCGATGAAGCGCGCCTTGCCGGTGGGGGCGAGCGTGTGCACCCGTGCGGGAAAGTTCTTCAGGAAGCGTGAAGACTCGGCCGAGGCGGCGAGGGTGACGTCGTGGCCGTCGGCAATCAGGCCTTCGGCGAGCTGGAGCGGGCGGCCCAGGTGCGCCAGGGTGACGTCGTGGGCCATCAGCAGGATTTTCTTGGGCGTCATGACCGTTCCGGAGGAGGCTCCAGCCTTGATTCTGCAGAGCGCGGGGCGGCCTGTCCACGGCCGCAGGGTTTCAGGGGGCAGCCGGGAGTTGGAGGAAGAGCCAGTCGATATCGCAATCGATGGCGAGGGCTTGTGCCTCGGTCGCCTCCGTCGGCCGGCTGGGGGCCAGCCGGCAGCGGCGCGGCAGGAAGAGCCCGGCGCTCGCGCTGCCCGGCCGGTCGAGCAGCGAGAGCAGCTGCCCTTCGTGGGCGATTTCTCCCTTCAGGTGCAGGGTGCTGAGGCGCAGGGCCGAGGGCTGTGCGGTCGACGGGGCGTCGCCCTGGGCGGCGGCGGGGGCGAACGGGCCGAGTTCCCATTCGAGTTTATCCAGCTGCAGTCTGCCCTGGAGACCCAGCAGGTGCGCTTGCCAGGCCTGGCGGTCGGGGGTGTCCAGCAGGCCCTTGCCGCGTAGCGCCTCGATCTGGCGCAGGGCGTCGCGGGCGGCGGTGTCGGTTTCGCGGGCGGCCTGGTGCATTGCTCTGGCCTGGCTCAGGCGGGTGGTGTGCTGGCGGAGGCTGGCGTCGGCGCTATCGCGTTCGGCCTGGCTCCAGATCATGAGGCCGGCGCCGGCGGCGGCGAGGGCGCCGGCGATCAGCGGCAGCCGCAGGCGGACCAGGGATGGGGCGATGGGCATCATGGGGCGCGGGTGGTGAGTTCGACGCGGAGGGCGTGCCGCGTGTCGGCGTCGCCCTGGCCGCCGGGCGAGCGGAGCGGGCCCTGGTCGTCGGGAGCGCCAGCCGCCTGCGCCAGGCTCCCGGTGTGGTGATGAAGCGTGGCGATGACGTGCCGGGCGAGCTCGGGGCGGGCCTTCGGGCCGGCTGGCAGCCGAAGCTCGACGATCGCGATGGCGTGGGTTTGCGGCGCGTCAGGGGGGAGGGACCATTCGAGGGCCGACAGTTCGACGCCGGGCAGGGTGTCCAGGGCGGCGGCCAGGCGGTGCAGGAAGCTGCTCAGGCCGGTGCGGAATGCTTGCAGCGAGGTGAGCCGGGAGAGATCCGCCCGGAGTGCGTCGGCGGGAAGCGGCAGGCGAGGTGTGCTCTCCTGCAGGCTGCGGGCCCGGGCTTCTTCGGCGAGGCCTTCGCCAAGGGCCGCGTCGGCCTGCTCGCGCAGCCGGCGTGCCTCGAGCAGGTTGTGGGCGCTGACGACCAGGCTGACCGCCAGCGCTGATGCGGCAAGTGCGCCAAGGAGGGTGCTGGTGTCGAGACGCTGGCGTGGCCGCCGCAGCGCCGCCGGGGCGAGTTGCGGCAGCTGCCGGCTGCGGCTGGCTGTGTGGAGGAGCAGCGGCAGGCTGTCGGAATCTTCGATCGGGCTTTGGAGGCCGCAGCGCCTGGCGAGTGCCGGCAGGTCGACGGCCTGGAAGCGGAGTTCGTTGCTGTCGGGGCAGGCTCTGCGCAGCGCTGCGTGGTCTTGCGGATGGGCGAGCACATACACCGGCGTGGTCTGGTTCCGGTCGATGGCCCGCTGGCCGACGAGGTATTGGTGGGTGCGTCGGGCTTCGTCGTGACAGGCCTGCCAGAGCCCGAGGCCGGCCAAGCTGCTTGCCGGGGTGAGGCGGCTGAAGCGCAGCCGGCCGCCGTCGAGGCAGGACACCCGCAGCCCGGAAGGGCTTGTCCAGACCAGCAGGGCCAGGGGCGGCAGGTCGGGCAGCCGGGGGGCGAGGGCGGCGGCGAGATGGGATGCCAGATGTACGCCGTCGAGGGGGCGCTGGCCCTGCTCGAACACGCTGAGCCAGGTCTGCAGGGCGGCTGGGCGGTTGAGCGCGGCGAACAGGATCTTTTCTTGCGAGGCCCCGCCGGCCTGGGTTTCGGCGCTGCGGCCGAGGGATTGGTGGGTGATGTAGGGCGTGTCCAGCCCCAGCTGGGCCTGGCGGCGGGCGATGAGCTGGCGCCGGTCGCGCGGGCCCACGAGGGGCAGGGTGTCGAGCTGGTAGGTCTCGTCGGGCAGGTCGACGAGCAGGGTGCAGCGGGCCTGGGGGTGGCCCCGCAGCCAGGCGGCCAGCGCCGGCGGGCCGTCGGCGGCCGCGAAATGCTCTGCGAGGCCGACCTGCCCGCGATGAACGCGGGCGGCCCGGAGGCCGGCGCTGTCGAGATGGAGGAGGTAGCGCTCGGCCATGCTCAGAGTTTCATGCGGATGACGATGTCATAGATGGGCAGCATCACGGCGCTCATCACGGCCAGCAGGAGCAGGCCGAGGATGACGGTGAGGGCCGGTTCGATGCTGGCCTGGAGGCGCTCGATGGCCTCGCGGACGTCGCGCTCGTAGAAGTAGCTGACGTTGGAGAGGGCCTGGTCGAGGGCGCCGGTGCTTTCGCCGACGCGCAGCATGCGGGTGACGAGGGGCGGGAAGAGCTCGACCCCGGCGAAGGCCTCGGAGAGCCGCGCGCCTTGCTCGATGCGCCGGCCGGCGTGCTGCAGGCCGGCCTTGAGGGCGGTGTTGCCGACGACGTCTTCGGCGGCCCGGAGGGCGTCGATGATGGTGATGCCGGAGGCGTACATCATGGCGAAGAGGCCGGTGAAGCGGGCGAGGATGAGCTTGCGGCGGACTTCGCCGAGGAGCGGCAGGCGCAGCTTGAGGGCGTCGATGTCGTGGCGGAAGCGGGGCCGGGTGGCGAGGGCGTGGCGGAAGACGAGGCCGCTGCCGACGATCACCAGGGCGAGCAACCAGCCGTAGCCGCGCACGAAGCCGGAGAGGGCGATGAGGATGCGGGTTTGCAGCGGCAGGGCCTGGCCGACGGTCTGGAACAGGCGGGCGAGCTCGGGCACCACGTAGATCAGCGCGACGCCGATGGCGGCGAGGATCACCGCGCAGACGATGAGCGGGTAGATGGCGATGCGCCGGGTGAAGGCGGCGAGTTCGTCGTCACGCTTGAGGGCGGCGGCGAGGGCGCGCAGCACCCGGGGGAGTTCGCCGGCCTGCTCGCCGGCCCGAACGAGGCTGCAGAAGACGCCGTCGAACACCTGCTGGTGCTGGAGCAGGGCTTCGGAAAGGCTCTGGCCGCCTTCGATGGCGGTGATGAGCTGGGCGACGACGGGGCGGAAGCGCGGGTGTTCGAGGGAGTCGCGCAGGTCGGCGAGGCTGTCGAGGATGGGCACGCCGGCCTGCAGGAACTGTTCGAGGTGAAAGCAGAAGTTGATCAGCTCACGCCGGGGGACGGCCCGGCGGGCGGGCCACTGCAGCGCGAGGGCCGGCCTGCCCCGGAGGAGTTCGAGACCGAGCCGGGCGAGCCGGCGTTCGAGGTCGGGCAGGTCGCGGGCGTCGAGCCGGCCGCGGACGATCTGCCCGCTGGGGCTGACGGCCCGGTAGGCGTAGGGTGTCATGGGGACATGCGGTCGGTGAGGTTCACCACCCGGCACAGCTCGTCGAGGGTGGTGGCGCCCTCGAGCACGCGCCGGGCGCCGTCGTCGGCGAGGGGGCGGAAGCCCTTGCGGCTGGCGGCTTCGCGGATCTCGCGGGCGGTGGCCCGGCGGGCGACGAGCTCGTCGAGCTCCGGGTCCATGCGCAGGAGTTCCATGATCGCCATGCGCCCCCGGTAGCCCTGGAAGTCGCACTGGGGGCAGCCGCGGGCTTCGTGGAGGATGGGGCGTTCGGATGCCGCAGGAAGACCGAGCAGGCGCATTTCGTAGTCGTGGGCCGGGCGGGCTTCGCGGCAGGCCGGGCAGAGGCAGCGCACGAGGCGCTGGGCGACGATGCCGATGACGTTGCCGGCGAGGATGTCGGGGAGGATGCCGATGTCGAGCAGGCGCGGGATGGCGCCGATGGCCGAGCTGGTGTGCAGCGTGGAGTAAACCTGGTGGCCGGTCATGGCGGCCTGGAAGGCCATGCGGGCGGTGTCCTCGTCGCGGATTTCGCCGACCAGGATGACGTCCGGGTCCTGGCGCAGCATGGCTCGCACGCCGTTGGCGAAGTCGAGGCGAGCGGCGTCGGCGACGGCGGTCTGGCGGATCATCGGCATCGGGTACTCGACCGGGTCCTCGAGGGTCATGATGTTGATGCCTTCGGCGTTGATGTGGCCGAGGATGGAGTAGAGGGTGGTGGTCTTGCCGCTGCCGGTGGGGCCGGTGACGAGGATCAGGCCCTCGGGGCGGGCGATCATGAGCTTGAGGAGGTCGAGCTGCGGGTCGGTGAGGCCGAGGGCGTCGAGGTCGACGATGCCCTTCTGGCGGTCGAGGATGCGCAGGACGATGTTTTCGCCGTGGATGGTGGGCTGGGTGGACACGCGGAAATCCACCGGCCGGCCGCTGACCTGCAGCGATATGCGGCCGTCCTGGGGGTTGCGGGTTTCAGCGATGTTGAGGCCGGCCATCACCTTGAGCCGCACTGCCATCGCCGGCCAGCAGGATTTGTGCAGCGCGCGGATCTGGCGCAGCAGGCCGTCGATGCGGTAGCGGATGCGCAGGAAGGCGGCCTCGGGCTCGAAGTGCAGGTCGGAGGCGCCGCGCTTGACGGCATCGGTGAGGAGGGCGTCGATGAGGCGGACCACCGGCTGGGCGTATTCGCTGCCGCGGGCGGGCTGGCCGAAGGGGTCGGATTCGCCACTTTCGATTTCGTTGAGGATGCCGTCGATGGAGAGCTCGTGGCCGTAGAGCTGGTCGCTGGCCTGGGCGATCTCGGCTTCGCCGGCGAGGAGGATGTCCACCTGCGTGCCGGGGGGCAGGCTGTTGCGCAGCTGGTCGAGGGCGACGATGTTGTCCACGTCGCTGGAGGCGATGACGAGATGGCGCTGGCTGGCGTCGTAGCTGAGGGGGATGAGGTGCAGGCGCTTGGCGAGCGGCCGCGGGACGAGGGCGAGGGCTTCGGCGTCGGGGAGCAGCTTGGAGAGATCGGCGCAGGGGCGCCCGAGGCTCCGGGCGAGGGCGTCGCGCAGGGTGGTTTCGGACAGGAAGCCGAGGCGCACGAGCTGCCGGCCGAGGATCTCGCCGCTGCGGCCCTGTTCGCGCAGGGCGATATGGAGCTGGTCCTTGCTGATCAGGCCCAGGTGGATGAGGGTCTGGCCGATGGGCGTGGCGTTGGGGGTCATGGGCTGGGGTCCTGGGCCTGCAGGGCGTGCAGGCGCGTTTCACATTGAGGGCGGGAAAAGCGTGCGGGGTGCCGCTCGGCGAGCTGGAGGGCCTTGCGGTAGAAGCCGGCGGCGGGCCGGCGCTGGCCGAGGTGGTCGAGGGCGACCGCCAGGTTGTAGGCGATGTCGGGGTGGTCGGGGGCGAGGCTGTGGGCCTGGAAATAGGCTTGCTGCGCTTCGGCCCAGCGCTGCTGGGCGGCGAGGGTGTCACCGAGGGCGAGGTGCGTGGCGCTTGCGTCGGGCTGGCTGGTGAGGCTGTCCTTGAGGCGACTCTCGGCCTGCAGCGGATCGTGCCGCTCGGTGCGGGCGAGGCCGGCCAGGGCTGTCGGGTCGAGGGGATGGGCCTGCAGGGCGCGGCGGAAGAATTGCCGGGCGAGTTCGTGCCGCCCTTCCTGCAGCGCGATGGCGCCGAGGCCGTCGAGGGCGTCCGGGTTGTCCGGAGCGCTGGCCAGGGCTTCCCGGTAGCGAGCCTCGGCGAGGGGCAGGTTGCCTGCACCGTAGGCCTCGTGGGCGGCGCCGAGGACGGCGGCGAAGGGGGCGGCCTCTGGCGGGTTCCGGTCGAAATGGATCGGCGCACCGGACGATGCTGGACGGCCGAGCGGCGGCTTGGCGTGCGAAGGCTTGCTGGTGGCGGACTTGTGTGGCGTTGGAGGCGGGGCTGCCGCCGGCGGTGCGATGGGGCCCGGGGGTGGGGCTGCTTCAGCCGGGGCGGGCGATGGCCCCGCAGCCGGAGAGACCGGGGCTGAGGCCGCAGGGGCAGGTGCCAGCCACAGCCACGCCAGCGCAGCCAGGGCGGACATGCAGGCGGACAGGCCGACAGGGCGCCAGCGAGGGGCATCGGCCCGCATCGGCTGGCCCGCGGAAGGCGCTGCCGCCGTGGGGGCAGGGTGCGGGGCGTGGTGCTGCGGTGCCGGGGTGGGGCGGGGCCGCATGGGGGCGGGCTCCGGGAGTGGCTCCAGCTCGAGGCGCGAGGGGCCCGGGGGCGTTGCCCTGCGGTGGGTGGCTGGCTCGGTTGCGCCGGCCTCGGCCCTGCGCAGGACGTCGATCAGCAGGCTCATGGAGAGGCACCTCCGGGGGCGACGGCGGGCAGCCCGGGGGGCGGGAAGTTGCGGTGGCCGGGAACGGGCTTGTCGGTGAAGAAGTCGGCTCTGGGCAGGTGTTCGCGCAGGTGGGGTGTGCTGGCGACGAGGTTGGGTTCGCGCACGACGACCGGGCGCAGGAAGATGACGAGCTCGGTTTTCTGCACCGTGTTGTCACGGTTGGTGAAGGGTTCCCCTAGGATGGGCAGGGCGCCGATGAGGGGCACGCGGCCGGTCTTGTAGTCGATGCGGTCTTCCATCAGGCCGCCCAGGATGGCGGTCTCGCCGCTGCCCACGCGCAGGATGGATTCGATCTCGCGGGTTCGGATCTGCGGCACGAGGTTGGGGATGCCGGGGGGAATGTTGGGGTTCGGGTCGCGACGGAAGTCGGCGATGCTCGAGATGGTGGGGCGGACGTTGAGGATGACCTCGTCGTTGGGGCTGACCTGTGGGGTGACGGTCATGACGAGGCCGACCGAGACGGCCTGGGGCGTGGTGGTGACGGTGGTCAGCGCGCCGGCGTTGGTGGTCTGGGTGGTGTCGGCCTTGACGCTGAAGTAAACGTACTCTTCGACCACCTTGATGACCGCGGTCTGGTTGTTGAGCACCGACAGCTTGGGGCTGGACAGCACCTTGACGCTGCCGAAGCCTTCGAGCAGGCGGATCGTGGAATCGATGCCGCCGGCGCTGCTGTAGGCGAGGCTGAAGGGGGTGACGGCGTTGCCTGCACCGGTGCCGAGGCTGGGGCCGGTGATGCCGAAGCGGGTGCCGCTGGGGAGGAGCCGGCTCCATTCGATGCCCTGGCGGTAGGTGTCGGACAGGCCGACCTCGAGGATGGTGGCTTCGATGAGCACCTGGCGGCGGGCCGAGGCCATCACCTGGTCGATGAATTCACGCACCTTTTCGTGCTGGCGGCCGGTGGCGCGGACGGTGACGACGCCGGTTTCGCGGTTGGCAATCACCGAGGCGGCCTCGCGGAAGGTGGCCTTGTGGACGGTGGTGGTCGTGCTGTTCTGGCTTGAGGTGGGGCTGACGGTGGTGTTGACCGGGGGCGCCTGGCCGTGGCGGTTGCGGCCGCCGGGCGTGGTGGTGGTGGTGGTGGCGATGCCGGAGCCCGCGCCCGTGGTGCTGGTGTTCTCGACGCTCTCGATGATGGTGTCGCTGGAGCCCTCGGGCAGAATCTTGTCGGTCTCGCGGAGCAGGTCGCGGATGTTCTTCTCGACGGATTCCCAGAACTGGTTGCGGGAGGCGTTCTCGATGCGCGTCGCGGAGACGTTGCCGCCGCTGGCGAGGGTGAGGGCGTTGAGGTTGGCGCTGCTGGGCTGGCCGGCCCCGGTCGTGGCGATCTGGGTGTTGGTGGACACCGTGCCGGAGACCTGACGGCTGAGGTTGACGTAGTCGATCCGGTAGGTGCGCAGGAACGGGGTGTCGGGCATCACTGCGAGGTTGGGGCCGTCGAGCTCGAAGCGCATGTCCACCTGGCGGGCGAGGCGCCCGAGGATCTGCGGCAGGGTCTGGTTGATGGCGTTGAGGGTGACGTTGCCGCCGAGGCCCGGGTGGATGTCCAGGTTGATCCTGGCATCCCGGGCGAGGGCGAACAGGAGATCCTGGATGCGTACGTTGGTGACGACGACCGAGTAGGTTTCGGCCCGTGGCGCGGGGGTGGGGCGCGGCAGGGGCAGCAGGTCGGGCACCAGCGGAGGAATGCCGGCCGGATCTGCCGGCACTTCCGTGGCCTGGATGTGGCTTGCCGACGGGGGTGTCCGGGGCTGCGAGGCACATCCCGCAGCAAGCAGCGCCAGCAGGAGCGGCAGAAGCAGGTTTCTGACCGTCGGCATATTCCGAAGTGATTTTTGAATGATCCGCGATTCTATGCCGAAAGGATCTACGTGTGGGGCGCCATCGTTGAAGTCGGTCGCTCCCCCGAAAAATGCGGGGCAAGGCCCCACGGAGGTGTAAGTCATGTGTAAGATTGATCGACTCTAATCTGGCCCGGATACAGGGCTAGCGCACCCCGAGAAAACCGGCGCTGCAGGTTGGTCGAGCGGTCCTGGCCCCCGCCAGTCAGGTTTCAAGATTCAAACGTTGCACACTCATAAAACACGAGGAGAGGTGAAAAATGACGAACGAAACCACCCAGAAGTTCTACTATCCGTCTGAAGAGGTGGTGAAGAACGCTGCCGTGTCGGGCATGGAAGCGTACAAGGCCCTCTGCGCCGAAGCAGAGCAGGATTACGAAGGTTTCTGGGGCAAGCGGGCGAAGGAGCTGGTCGATTGGCAGACGCCCTTCACCCAGGTTCTCGACGAGAGCAACGCACCGTTCTTCAAGTGGTTTGCCGACGGCAAGCTGAACGTTTCCTATAACTGCCTCGATCGTCAGGTCAACAAGGGCCTCGGCGACAAGGTCGCGCTGATCTTCGAAGGCGACAAGGGCGATGTTTCCAAGGTCACCTACAAGGACCTCCTCGGCCGCGTCTGCAAGTTCGCCAACGCGCTGAAGAGCCAGGGCGTCAAGAAGGGCGACCGCGTCGTCATCTACCTGCCGATGTCCATCGAGGGCGTCGTCGCGATGCAGGCCTGCGCCCGCATCGGCGCCACCCACTCCATCGTGTTCGGCGGCTTCTCCGCCCAGTCGCTGGCCGACCGCATCAACGATGCCGGCGCCGTGCTGCTGATCACCTCCGACGGCCAGAACCGCGGCGGCAAGGCACTGCCCCTCAAGTCCATCGCCGACGAGGCCCTGGCCAGCGGCTGCCCGACCATCAAGAGCGTCCTCGTCGTGAAGCGTACCGGCCAGGAGACCGCCATGGTCGCCGGTCGTGACATCTGGGTGGATGAGCTCACCGCCAACCAGCCCGACACCTGCGAACCGGAATGGGTCGAAGCCGAGCACCCGCTGTTCCTGCTCTACACCTCCGGTTCCACCGGCAAGCCGAAGGGCGTCCAGCACTCCACCGGTGGCTACCTGCTGCACGCCATCCTCACCATGAAGTACACCTTCGACATCAAGCCTGAAGATGTCTTTTGGTGTACCGCCGACATCGGCTGGGTCACCGGCCACACCTACATCACCTACGGCCCCCTGGCCTGCGGCGCGACCGAGATCGTCTTCGAAGGCGTCCCGACCTACCCGGATGCCGGCCGTTTCTGGAAGATGATTCAGGACCACAAGGTCAACATCTTCTACACCGCGCCGACGGCGATCCGTTCGCTGATCAAGGCGGCCGACAACACCCCGGCCGTGCATCCCAAGAACTACGATCTGTCCAGCCTGCGCATCCTCGGTTCGGTCGGCGAGCCGATCAACCCGGCGGCCTGGGAGTGGTACTACGAGAACGTCGGCGGCAGCCGCTGCCCGATCGTCGATACCTTCTGGCAGACCGAAACCGGCGGCCACATGATCACCCCGCTGCCCGGTGCCACCCCGCTGATCCCCGGCTCCTGCACGCTGCCCTTCCCGGGCATCCAGGCCGCCGTGGTCGACGAGACCGGTACCGACGTGCCCTGGGGTCAGGGCGGCATCCTGGTCGTCAAGCGCCCGTGGCCGTCGATGATCCGCACCATCTGGGGCGATCCCGACCGCTTCGTGAAGTCCTACTACCCGGCCGACTTCCAGGGCAAGCTGTACCTGGCGGGCGACGGCGCGATCCGCGACAAGGATACCGGTTACTTCACGATCACCGGCCGTATCGACGACGTGCTGAACGTCTCCGGTCACCGCATGGGCACGATGGAAATCGAATCCGCCCTGGTGGCCCACGAGAAGGTTGCCGAGGCAGCCGTGGTCGGCCGTCCGGACGATCTGACCGGCGAGGCGATCGTTGCCTTCGTGGTCCTGAAGGGGGCCCGTCCGACCGGCGACGAAGCTGCCGCCGTGATCAAGGAGCTGCAGAACTGGGTTGGCCAGGAAATCGGCCCGATCGCCAAGCCGAAGGACATCCGCTTCGGTGAAAACCTGCCGAAGACCCGCTCCGGCAAGATCATGCGCCGCCTTCTCCGTCAGCTGGCCAAGGGCGAGGAAATCACCCAGGACACCTCGACGCTGGAAAACCCGGCGATCCTGGAACAGCTCAAGTAACAGACGCATCGAGACTTCCCCGGCCTCAGGCCGGGCAGCCCGCAACCGGCCTCCCAGGCCGGCGGAGGAGACAGCGGCGCTGCAAGAAAAAACTAAAAGGGGAGGACCCCGGTGCAGTCTGGCCGGGGCGTTGTGAGGGGGAGAAAAAGGCGCGTTCATCGCGCCTTTTTCTCTTGTGCGGGGCCCTTGCCCTGCGGTCGTGCTGTGGTGGGCGGGCGCCTGTGGGCTCGCCAGGCTCGGCCTTTCGGTTTATAAGTCGAGGGGACGCGATAGCGCCTCGGGCTCGCCGACGGTGCCTCCGTGAGTCTTTCCCATCCTTGCGGGAGAAACCATGATCAAAGCGACGCTTACCGGGCAGCGCCTCGTGGCCCTGTTCCTGTTCGGCTGGGTGCTGATCAGCAACCCGGTGCTGTCCCTGTTCGACGTGGAGCGCAGTTGGGGTGGCGTCCCGGTGCTCTATCTCTATGTGTTTGGTGTGTGGGCTGCGTTCATCGGCGTGATGGCGTGGATCATCGAGCGTTAGAGGGGGCGGCGTCGTGTTGAACGGTCCGGTGATCGTCGCGGCATCCTTCATCTATCTGCTGCTGCTTTTCGCTGTGGCGTATTTCGGCGACAAGCGTGCCGACGCCGGCCGTTCGGTGATCGCCAACCCGACCATCTACGCCTTGTCGCTGGCGGTGTATTGCACCACCTGGACCTACTACGGGAGCGTCGGGCGGGCGGCCTCGTCGGGCCTGGGTTTCGTGCCGATCTTCCTCGGGCCGACCCTGGCGGTGGCCTTGTGGTGGTTCGTGATGCTGAAGATGATCCGCATCGGCAAGACCAATCGCATCACCTCCATCGCCGACTTCATCGCCTCCCGCTACGGCAAGAGCCAGCTGCTCGGCGGGTTGGTCACCGTGATCGCGGTGCTCGGCGTGATTCCCTACATTGCGCTGCAGTTGAAGGCCCTTTCGGGGAGTTTCGCGATCCTCGTTCCGCCTGGCGACGGTGTGTCGGGTGGGCGCGGGGCGCTGCCCTGGCTGGCCGACACCACCTTCTACGTGGCGCTGTCGATGGCAGCCTTCACGATCCTCTTCGGCACGCGCCACCTCGACGCCACCGAGCGTCACGAAGGCCTGGTGGCGGCGATTGCCTTCGAGTCGCTGGTCAAGCTGGTGGCCTTCGTTGCCGTGGGGGTGTTCGTTACCTTCGGGCTCTTCGACGGCTTCGGCGACCTCTTCTCCCGGGCGGCCCGGGAGCCGCAGCTGCAGGCCCTGATGCGCATGGGGGCGGGTGGCAACGGCTACGCCAACTGGTTCGCGTTGACGTTGTTGTCGATGCTGGCGGTGATGTTCCTGCCCCGCCAGTTTCAGGTGACGGTGGTCGAGAACGTCAATGAAAACCACCTGCGGCGGGCGATCTGGCTGTTTCCGCTGTACCTGCTGCTGATCAACGTGTTCGTGCTGCCGATCGCGCTGGGCGGGTTGATGCTGTTTGCGGGTCAGCAGGTGGATGCCGACACCTTCGTGCTGCGCCTGCCGATGGTGTTTGGGCACGACTGGCTGGCGCTGGTGGTGTTCATCGGCGGCCTGTCGGCGGCCACCGGGATGATCGTGGTGGAGACCATCGCGCTGTCCACGATGGTCTGCAACGATCTCGTGATGCCGCTCCTGCTGCGCTACCGCTGGCTGGCGCTGCAGGGCCAGGGAGATGTCTCGGGCGTGTTGCTGGGCATCCGGCGCGGGGCGATCGTGCTGATCCTGCTGCTGGCCTATCTGTATTTTCGCCTGGCGGGCGAGGCCCATGCGCTGGTGAGCATCGGCCTGATCAGCTTCGCGGCGGTGGCCCAGTTCGCGCCGGCGATGCTGGGCGGCATGTACTGGCGCGGCGGGACGCGTGCCGGGGCGGTGGCGGGTCTGTCCGGGGGATTTGCGGTATGGCTGTATACCTTGCTGTTGCCGTCCTTCGCCAAGTCAGGCTGGTTGCCGGGGGATTTCCTGCAGAACGGCCTGTTCGGGCTGGATCTGCTGCGGCCCCAGGAGCTCTTTGGTATGCAGGGCCTCGATCCGCTGGCCCACAGCCTGTTCTGGAGCATGCTGGTGAATGTGGGAGGCTACGTGTGGGTGTCGTTGATGCGTCCGCCGAGCGCCATCGAGGCGGGGCAGGCCACCTTGTTCGTCGATGTGTTCAAGCAGGGACGGCCGTCGGACGGGGCGTTCTGGCGGGGGAGCGCCCATGTGGGCGACCTGCTGCCGCTGCTCGGCCGTTTCCTGGGCAGGGAGCGCGCGGCCCATGCCTTCGACGACTACGCCCGCTCGCGGGGCGTGACTCGGGAGGCCCTGCAGGCCGATGCCGGGCTGGTGCATTTTGCCGAAACCACCCTCGCGGGGGCGATCGGCAGCGCGTCGGCACGGGTGATCGTGGCATCGGTCGTGCAGGAAGAGCCGCTGGGGCTCGACGAGGTGATGAACATCCTCGACGAGGCCTCCCAGGTGCGGGCCTACTCCAGGCGCCTGGAGCAGAAGTCCCTCGAGCTGGAGCAGGCGACCCGCGAGTTGCGCAGCGCCAACGAGCGCCTCAAGGAGCTCGATCGCCTGAAAGACGACTTCATGTCGTCGGTGACCCATGAATTGCGCACACCACTGACTTCGATCAGAGCGTTTTCAGAGATGTTGCTCGAAGATCCCGAGATTGATGTGGACGACCGGCAGCGTTTCCTGGGCATCATCGTCAGCGAGACCGAGCGCCTGACGCGCTTGGTCAACCAGGTGCTCGACATGGCCAAGATCGAGTCGGGGCACGCAGACTGGGTGGACGACGAGGTGAGCCTTCTCGATGTGGTGGAGCAGGGGGCTGCGGCCACCAGCCAGCTGTTCCGGGACAAGGGGGTCACGCTCGAGATGTCCCTGCCGCCTGCGGTGCCGGCGCTGCTGGCCGATCGGGACAGGCTGGTGCAGGTCGTGTTGAACCTCCTGTCGAACGCGGTGAAGTTCGTCGCGCGGGGGAGCGGCCGGGTCCGCCTGAGCCTCCGCGAGACCGCCGAGGGCTTGCAGGTGGATGTCGGCGACAATGGGCCGGGGCTCACCCCGGAGGAGCAGAGGGTGGTTTTCGAGAAGTTTCGCCAGGGAGGCAACACGATGACCGACAAGCCCCAGGGCACCGGCCTCGGCCTGCCCATCAGCCGCCAGATCGTCGAGCACTACGGCGGCCGCTTGTGGGTGGAGAGCGTGCCGGGCCAGGGGGCGACATTCTCATTTCTTATGCCTTGCGGGAAATCAGCTGTAAGGAAGGAAGACGCAGGATAAACTTATGCTTTCTAGTGTCGGGAATGGGCTGCTTCGTCGCAGTCTTGATCCGGGCACGCAGGGGGAGGAGACAAAATGGCCAAAAAAATACTTATCGCCGATGATGAGCAAAATATCGTCATATCCCTGGAGTTCCTGATGAAGCGCGAGGGCTTCACCGTTTGTGTCGCCACGGACGGCCAGGAAGCCATCGACAAGGTCCGCAGCGAGGCGCCCGATCTGGTCCTGCTCGACATCATGATGCCGCGCAAGAACGGCTACGAGGTGTGCCAGGAGATCCGCACCGATCCCGGGCTGCAGGGCACGCGGATCCTCATGCTGACGGCCAAGGGGCGCGAGATGGAGATCACCAAGGGCCTGGCGATGGGCGCCGATGCCTACATGACCAAGCCCTTCTCGACCCGGGAGCTGGTGACCAAGGTGAAGTCCCTGCTGGATTTGCCGGCATGAGCCCGAAGGCCAGGCAGGGGCTGGTCATTCTCGGGGCGTCGGCCCTCGTCCTGGGGGTGTTCGTTGGTGCCGGGGTGGCCCTCTGGCGAGATCTCGGGGCCGAGGAGCGGGCGGTGCTGGAGCCGATCCTCAACCCGCGCCTGGGTTTGCTGATAATGATCGGCCTGGTTGGCGCGGGGGCGGCCGCCGTGCTGATGAAGTCCTTCGCCCAGGAGAGCATCGCGGCGCCGGCGCTGCTGGCCGACGAGATCGGCCTGCTGGTGGGGACCGATCCGTCCCGCCGGCTGAAAACCTCCGGCTCTCCGGAACTGCAGCGCATCGCAGAGGCCGTGAACAGCCTGGCCGATCAGCGCCAGAGCCTGCAGGACGATGTGGAGTCGCGCATCCGCGAGGCGCGCCTGTCGGTCGAGGAGGAGCGCAACCGGCTGGCGGCGCTGATGTCGGAGCTCAACCAGAGCGTCGTCGTGTGCAACCTCGACGGCCGCATCCTGCTCTACAACAACCGGGCGCGGCTGCAGTTCAAGGCGCTTTCCGATGCACCGAGCGCGGCTGGCGGCGGTGAGATCATCGGGCTTGGGCGGTCGATCTACCTGGTTTTCGAGCGAAACCTGATCGTTCATGCACTGGAGAGCATCCAGGAGCGGATCCGCCGCCAGAGCTCCCAGCCGATGGCCAATTTCGTCACCACCACCCGCGCCGGCCAGCTGTTGCGGGTGCAGATGGCGCCGGTGATGAGCACCACCGAGGGCGACGCAGAGGGCACGGTGTCGGGCTTCGTGCTGATGCTGGACAACATCACCCGCAACTTCGAGAGCGAGACCCGGCGCGACCAGCTGCTCAACTCGGTCACCGAGGGTAGCCGCTCGTCGCTGGCGAACCTGCGTGCGGCGGCCGAGATGCTCGAGTATCCCGACCTTGATGTGGACCTGAAAGACCGCTTCCTGAAGGTGATCCGCGACGAGGTGCAGGCCATGAGCGGGCGGCTCGAGGAGACCGCCAACGCCTTTGCTGACTCCCTCAAGACGCGCTGGCCCCTCGACGACATGCACGGCGCCGACCTGATTGCCGCGGCCCAGCGCCGGATCGAGAAAAAGCTGGGGCTGCCCACCAAGCTCGAGGACGTCGACCCGGCCGTCTGGGTGAAGGTGGACAGTTTCTCGCTGCTGCAGGCCATCAGTTACCTCGCGAGCCGGCTGTCGGACGAGTTCGAAGTCCGCGAGGTGCGCTTTCGCCTGAGCAGCGCCGGGCGCCTCGCGCACCTCGACCTGATCTGGTCGGGGCAGGCGATGAGCACCGAAACGGTGATGTCCTGGGAGCTCGAGCCGATGAGCTTCGCCGGCGAGAGTTCGCCCCTCACCGTGCGGGACGTGATTGCCCGTCACGACGGCGAGATCTGGCTGCAGCGGGAGAAAACCCAGCATCGGGCCTTTTTCCGCCTGCTGCTGCCGTCGGCCTTGCCCCAGGAGGAGGTCGAGGCTGCCGCCTATCTGAAGAGCGACAGCCGTCCTGAGTACTACGATTTCGACCTCTTCAAGCAGACCGAGGTCAGCCAAGAGCTTGACGATCGCCTGCTCTCGGAGCTCGCATTCACCGTTTTCGACACCGAGACCACCGGCCTCAATCCGTCCGAGGGCGACGAGATCATTCAGATCGGCGCGACCCGCATCGTGAATGGCAAGCTGCTCCGCTCGGAATCCTTCGACCAGCTGGTCGACCCGCTGCGTGAGCTGCCCGAGGCGTCCACCAAGATCCACGGCATCACGCCCGAGATGCTCGTCGGCCAGCCGCCGATGGCCAAGGTGCTGCCGGCCTTCCACGCCTTTGCGGCCGACACGGTGCTGGTGGCCCACAACGCGGCCTTCGACATGCGCTTCCTGCAGATGAAGGAGCAGAGCACCGGGATCCGCTTCGAGCAGCCGGTGCTCGACACGCTGCTGCTGTCGGCGGTGATCCACCCGTCCCAGGAGTCCCACCGGCTGGAGGCGATCAGCGAACGCATGGGGGTGAACATCATGGGACGCCACACGGCCATCGGCGACGCGATCGTCACCGGCGAGGTCTTCCTGCGGATGATCCCGCTGCTTGCCGAAATGGGGATCCGGACGCTCGGCGAGGCTCGTCGGGCTTCCGAGAAAACCTACTACGCCCGCGTCAAGTATTGAGCCCGTCGCCATGCGTGCTCACACGGGGGGCGGGCTCGAGGGGCTGATCCGGCGTGAGCCGCTGTCTGTGCTGCCGGAGCTTGCCGTCCGCGAGGTGCTCCGTCGCATGTGTGACGGCGATGCGGCCGAGGCGGTGGTGGTTGCGCCCTCCACGGGCCAGCCGCTGGGCATCCTCACCGAGCGGGACGTCATCGAGCGTATCGCGCAGCCCGCCGAGAGCCTCGACGTCCCGGTCGCCGGCCTGATGACCGGCGGCGTGGTTGCCCTGCCCCGGACGGCCGGTGTCCATGAGGCGCGCCTGCTGCTCGCCCGTCATCGCCTGCGGCGCCTGGTGGTGGTGGACGAGCTCGGGCGGCTGGCGGGCGTTGTGTCGCGGGACGATCTTTACGCGGTGCGTCGTCCGGCGGCCGACGATCTGATCGGGCGCATTCAGGCCGCCCGCGACGAAGCCGGGCTCATCGACGCAGCGCGCCAGGTGGGCGAGCGGGCGGCGGCCCTGGTCGACGGGGGCGAACAGGCCGGGCGGATGGGGGAGTGGATCGCCCTGCTCAACGATCTGCTCGTCCAGGCCGCCATCGACCTCGCCGAGGCCGAGTTCGACCTGCCGCTGGTGCCGTGGTGCTGGCTTGCTTTCGGCTCGGAAGGGCGTCTTGAGCAGACGCTGCACACCGACCAGGACAATGGGCTGATCTTCATGGCCGCCGGCGAGGCCGAGGCCGACAGCCTGCGCGCGCGCTTCCTGCCCTTTGCCAGGCGGGTCAATGGCTTGCTCGATGCCTGCGGTTTTCCGCTGTGCCAGGGCGGGATCATGGCGGGAAATCCCCGCTGGTGCCTGTCGCTGGATGAGTGGCACTATTGCTTTGCCGACTGGATGCGCTCGGCGAACGCCGACGATCTGCTCAACGCGACGATCTTCTTCGACTTCCGTGCGCTGGCCGGCGATGCCGCGCTGGCCGATGCGCTCCGGGGGTGGTTGCTCGGTGCGGCGGCCGACAATGCCCTGTTCCTGCGCTTCATGACCGAGAACGCGCTGCGTAGCGGCCCGCCGCTGGGGCGCATCCGCGACTTCGTGGTCGATCGGCAAAGCGGGCGGCTTGACCTCAAGCGGGACGGGACTCGCCCCTTCGTCGACGCAGCCCGCATCTACGCGCTGGAGTTGGGGCTGGCCGCGACAGCCACGGTGGATCGCTTGCGTGCGGCGGGCGATCTCCTGCGCTGGAGTGGGCGGGAGATCGATGCACTGTCTGATGCCTTCGAGTTCATCCTGCAGCTGCGTCTGCGGCAGCAGCGGGTGCCCGGCGCGCCAGCCAACCAGGTGGCGCCGGATGAGCTCAACGATCTGGAAAGGGCTTTCTTGAAGGAGTCGCTGCGCCAGGCCCGCCGCCTGCAGGACAGGCTGCGCAGCCGCTATCAGTTGTAAGGCGGCGACCGGGCTATACTGCGGCGGATATCAACCGCCGGCCGAGCCGGCTCTGGGGGCGCGAGTGGACGACACCGAGGCAAGGCAAGGGGCTTACTGGCGGTCGACCCTGCGCGTGACCGGCGTGCTGCTGTGTGTCTGGGCCGCGGCGAGCTTTCTGCCCGGCTGGTTCGCCGAAGACCTGAACCGGTTCGTCTTCTTCGGCTGGCCCTTCGGTTTCTACATGGCGGGTCAGGGCGCGCTGATCATCTTCCTGTTGATCGTCCTGATCTACGATCGCTGGATGATCCGGCTCGAGCGGCGTTACGGCCTCGACGACGAGGCTTGATCGCGGGCCATGAAACGTTCATCGCCCGTTCTGTTCCGGCGCCTGGGGCGCTATTACCTCATCTATGCGGCGGGTTTTGTCAGCCTCGTGCTGTTGCTCGCGGTGGCTGAACGCTTCGGGCTGGCGCCGCGCTGGATCGGGCAGATCTTCCTTTTCTCGACCATCGCAATCTACGCGCTCATCGGGGTGATGAGCCGGACTTCCGACGTGTCGGAATACTATGTCGCCGGCCGGCGGGTGCCGGCGCTGTTCAACGGGATGGCCACCGCGGCCGACTGGATGAGCGCGGCCTCCTTCATC
>JAKLLM010000017.1 GCA_023150125.1 Zoogloea sp. | reverse complement strand
ACCAGGCGCCGGCGGCGTCGATGGAGAAGCTGCCGTAGGTGCCCGGGGTGCTGGTCTGGGGCTGGAAGCGGGCCTCGCCGGCGTCGGGGTCGGTGATCGTCAGGGTGCCGGAGGCGGCGAGGGTGGTGTCCTCCTGGACGGTGCCGGCGCCGCTGTCGAGCTGGGCGGGGTCGTTGGCCGGGGCCACGTTGACGGTGGCGATGGCGGTGGTGGTGCCACCCTTGCCGTCGTCGATGGTGTAGGTGATCTGCACCGGGCCATTCACGTTGGGGGCCGGGGTGAAGCGGAGGGTGCCGTCGGGGTTGACGACGACGGTGCCGAGGGCCGGGTCGACGGTGGCAGCGGTGACGGTGAGCGGGTCGCCGTCAGGGTCGGAGTCGTTGCCGAGGACGGCGAAGGTGATCGGGGTGTCCTCGTCGGTGGCGGCGGTGTCGGGCTGGGCGACGGGGCCGTCGTTGGTGCCGAGGACGGTGATGGTGACGGTGGTCGGGGTGCCGTCGGCGCTCAGGACGTCAAAGGTTTCGGTGCGCGATTCGCCGTCCTTCAAGGCCTGGACGGCGGGGCTGCTGTTGGCGAGGGCGTAGGACCAGGCGCCGGCGGCGTCGATGGAGAAGCTGCCGTAGGTGCCCGGGGTGCTGGTCTGGGGCTGGAAGCGGGCCTCGCCGGCGTCGGGATCGGTGATCGTGAGGGTGCCGGAGGCGGCGAGGGTGGTGTCCTCCTGAACGGTGCCGGCGCCGCTGTCGAGCTGGGCCGGGTCGTTGGCCGGGGCCACGTTGACGGTGGCGATGGCGGTGGTGGTGCCGCCCTTGCCGTCGTCAATGGTGTAAGTGATCTGCACCGGGCCATTCACGTTGGGGGCCGGGGTGAAGCGGAGGGTGCCGTCGGGGTTGACGACGACGGTGCCGAGGGCCGGGTCGACGGTGGCGGCAGTAACGGTGAGCGGGTCGCCGTCGGGGTCGGAGTCGTTGCTGAGGACGGCGAAGGTGATCGGGGTGTCTTCGGATGTATCGGCGGTGTCGGGCCGGGCGAGGGGCGGATCATTGACCGGGGTGACATTCACCGTGGCGGTGGCGGTGGCGGTGCCGCCCTTGCCGTCGGAGATCGTGTAGGTGATGGTGTCGGGGCCGTTGAAGTCGGGGTTCGGGACGTAGCGCAGGGTGCCGTCGGGGTTGATGGTGACGGTGCCGTTGGGGGCGCTGGCGTTGGTGACGCGGATGGGGTCCTGGTCCGGGTCGCTGTCGTTGGCGAGGACGGAGACGGTGGTGGGCTCGTCTTCCGGGGTGGTGAAGGCCGGGTCGTCGACGGCGACCGGCGGCTGGTTGGCCACGGTGGAGGTGGGGAGGGCGGTGATGCTGCTCACCGGCAGGAAGTCGATGCCGTCGCTGCTCGAGGTGTAGCTGAAGGCGAGGGGGGTGACGTCCTCGAGGATGCGGACGAGGCGCACGAAGTTATGGGTCTGGTCGCTGTTGCCGCCGCCGGTGAGGCCCGCGGCCGGGTCTTCGAGGTCGGCGAAGGGGTCGCGGCCGGTGTTGAGGGCCTGGATGACCTTGTCGGCGTCGGCGCCGAGGCTGGAGACGACGTTTTCGTCGGGCTCGGGGGCGGCGGTGGCGAACAGTTCGTCGTTGAGGAGCACCTGCCGGTCGGGGCCGATGCTCAGCTTTGCGCCGCTCGGGAGCTGGACGTCGACCACTGCACCGGCGGTGGTGACGAGCTCCTGGCCTTCGGCGACGGCGTCACCGGGCTTGACGGCCTGGAGCTTGCCCTGACGATCCCGCAGGTAGGCCTCGCCCTGGACGAAAACGATGGTGCCCTGGTTGGCAGTGGCGGGGGAAGTGCTGGCGGGGGGCGTCGGGGTGGCCATGGAGGTCTCCGTAGGGTTTTTCAGTCGAGGCTGAATCTACGGCTCCGGGCCAACTATTTGTATTGTCCACGAGGACAGGTGGCGTGACGGGCGCCACGGCGGGGTATCGGAAATGCCCGGTGCGACGGGCTCAGCGTACGCCGTGCACGCGCAGCGCCAGCTGCAGGCGGTCGGCCACCTGCAGCTTCTCGAACACGGCCTTGAGGTGGGCCTTGACGGTGCGCTCGGTGATGCCGAGGGCGTCGGCGATGGTGAGGTTGCTGTCGCCGATGGCGGCCAGCTGGGCGACCTCCCGTTCGCGCTCGGTGAGCGGGGTGCTCCAGTGGGCCAGGCCGACGCGGGGCAGGCGGGTGTCGACGAGGCGCAGGAGGCGCGAGAGCAGGGCCCGGCCGACCCACAGTTCGCCACCGGCGATCACGTCGAGCGCCTGGCGCAGGGTGGCGGTGGGGGCGTGGGTGTGGCAGTAGCCGCTGGCGCCGGCGTTGAGCACGGCGAGGCCTTCGTCGTCGTCCGGCTGGGCCGAGGCGGCGAGGATGGACAGGCCGGCGACGTTGTGCTGCCAGGCGGGGTGCTGCCAGAGGGGCGCGTCGGGGCGGCGGGGGTCGAGGTCGACCAGCACCAGCCGGTGGCCGGTGGCGCGCCAGGTGCCGAGGTCGTCGACCCGGCGGGCGCGCACGGGGGAGCGGCCGAGGGCCTGCCAGCGCTCGGCCAGCAGGTCGTCGTCGGTGAGGATGAGGAGCGGTTCCGCGGGGCTCATGGAGGAATCCGGTTGGGCCGGCGCAGGTTCAGCGCTCGGTGAGGGCGTTGGCCTTGGCGCGCAGCACGGGCTTCATCAGGTAGCTGAGGAGGGATTTCTTGCCGGTGAGGATGTCGACCTCGGCCACCATGCCGGGGATGATCGGCATCTGGGCTTCGCCGATGGTGCTCTTGGTGGTGCGCACCCGCACGATGTAGAAGGCGTTGCCCTTGTCGTCGGTGATGGTGTCGGCGCCGATGTGTTCGAGGGTCGCGTCGAGGCCGCCGTAGATCGAGAAATCGTAGGCGGTGAACTTGACGTGGGCGGTCTGGCCGGGGCGCAGGAAGGCGATGTCCTTGGGCTGGACGCGGGCCTCGAGGAGCAGCGCGTCGTCGCTGGGCACGATCTCGATGATCTCCTTGCCCGGCTGCACCACGCCGCCCACGGTGTTGGCGAAGAGCTGCTTGACGGTGCCGTTCATGGGGGCGCGGATCTCGGCCTGCTTTACCCGGTCGGCGAGGCCTTCGCTGCCCGCCGAGAGGGCGGCGAGCTTGGCGTTGGTCTCGGAGAGTTCGCTCCGGGCCTGGTTGCGCAGGTTGAGCTCGACCTCCTCGATCTTGCGCTGGGCCTCCGAGATGGCGGCCTGGATGCGCGGGATCTGGGCGCCGGCGGCGTCGCGCTCGCCGCGGTAGCGGGCCACGTCGCGCTCGAGGCGCAGGAGCTCGACCTCGGACACGGCGCCGGTCTTGGCGAGGGGGCGGGTGACTTCGAGCTCGCGGGCGGTCAGGTTGTAGCTCTGGGTGGCCTGCTCGCGCCGGGCGGTGACTTCGTTGAGCTCCTGGCGGCGCTGGGACAGCTGCTGGCGGGCCACGCCGACGGCGGCGTCGAGCTCCATGCGCTTCGATTCGTAGGCGCGGCGCTCCTGTTCGACCAGGTCGGGGGCGCTCTTGACGAGTTCGGGCGGCGCCACGAAGGGCTTCTCGTTGGCGAGGGCCGTGAGGCGCGCCGAGCGGGCCAGCAGGGCTTCGTACTGGGCGCGGTTCTCGCGCAGCGACGAGACGAAGCGGGTCGGGTCGACCTTGAGCAGAAGCTGGCCGGCCTTCACCTGCTCGCCCTCGCGGACGAGGATCTCGGAGACGATGCCGCCGTCGAGGCTCTGCATCACCTGCACCTGGCGCGAAGGGATGACCTTGCCTTCGCCGCGGGTCACTTCGTCGAGGGGCGCGAAGGCGGCCCACACGATAAGCGCCAGCACGGCCACGCAGGTGAGCAGCACCGCGATGCGGCTGCCGCGCAGCTTTTGCTCGGCCATCGCCCATTCGGCGTCGGCCATGTAGTCGGAGTCGTCGTGGATCTCGCGCTTCTCGACACCGTCGAGGATGCGGTCGAAGCCACGGGAGGCGCGCTGGTAGAGCGCGTCGTAGGCGGGGCGGAGGAAGGCGGGGACGAGTCTCATGGCTTACCCCGCGCGCCCGATGCGGCCATGCTGGAGGGCCTCGACCACCTGGGCCTTCGGGCCGTCGGCGACGATCTGCCCCTGGTCGAGGACGATGAGCCTGTCGACCAGGTCGAGCAGCGAGGTGCGGTGGGTGACGAGGATGATCGTCTTGTGGCTGGCAAAGCCGCGCAGGCGCTGCTTGAGGCCTTCCTCGCTCTGGTGGTCCATGCTGCTGGAGGGCTCGTCGAGGAGCAGCACCGGCGGGTCGTTGAGCATCGCACGGGCGATCGCCACGGCCTGGCGCTGGCCGCCCGAGAGGGATTCGCCGCGCTCGCCGATGGGCATGTCGAAGCCTTCCGGGTGGGTGTTGGCGAACTCCTGCACGCCGGCCAGCTCGGCCGCGGCGAGGATCGCGCTGTCGTCGGCGAAGGGCGCGCCCATCGCGATGTTGTGCTTGAGGCTGCCGTAGAACAGCGTGACGTCCTGGGGCACGAAGCCGATGGCGCGGCGAAGTTCGGCCGGGTCGATCTGGCGGGCGTCGATGCCGTCGATCAGGATCGCCCCCTCGGTGGGCTGGTAGAGGCCCAGCACGAGCTTCTCGATGGTGGTCTTGCCCGAGCCGATGCGGCCGATGATGCCCACCTTCTCGCCGGCCTTGAGGCGGAAGCTCACCTTCTTGAGCACGGGCTGGTCGCGCCCGGGGTAGCTGAAGCTGACGTCCTTGAACTCGATGTCGCCCTTGAAGCCGGGGCGGTGCACGAAGCTCGCGCCATCCGGGCGCTCGACGGGCAGCTCCATGTGGGTATTGACCGACGCCAGCGAGGTGCGGGCGTTCTGGTACTGCATCATCAGCCCGGCCACCTGGCCCAGGGGCGCCATCGCCCGGCCGGACAGCATCGAGGCGGCGATGATGCCGCCCATGCTCATGTTGTTGTTGGCGAGCTCATACACGCCGACGATGATCACCGCCACATTGACCAGCTGCTGCATGAACTGGGCGAAATTGACGGTGCCCGCCGACAGCAGCTTGAGGCGCCCGCCGATCTGGGCGATGAACAGGGAGGCGCGCTCCCACTGGCGTTGGATCTGGCTTTCGGCGCCGAGGGTCTTGACGGTCTCGAGGCCCACCAGGCTCTCGACGAGGGTCGCGTTGCGCTGGGCGCTGGCCCGGTAGGTGGTTTCGGTGAGCTCGTGCATCTTGTTCTGGGTGACCAGGGTCACGAACAGCACCAGCAGGATGCCCACCACCGGCGGTAGCAGCAGCCACGGCGAGATCCACGCCATCACGACAAGGAACAGCAGCACGAAGGGCAGGTCGATGAGGGTGGTGACGGTGGCCGAGGCGATGAAGTCGCGCACACCCTCGAAGGCGCGCAGGTTGGCGGCGAAGGAGCCCACCGAGGCGGGGCGGGCGTCCATGCGCAGGCCGAGCACCTTTTCCATGATGCGCGCCGAGAGCTGCACGTCGATGCGCTTGCCGGCGCTGTCCACGATGTAGGCCCGCAGCGTGCGCAGCACGAAGTCGAAGCCGAGCACCAGCACCGCGCCGACGGCCAGCACCCACAGGGTCTCGAGCGCGTGGTTGGGAACGACGCGGTCGTAGACCGTCATCGAGAACATCGGTATCGCCAGCGCGAAGAGGTTTACAACCAGCGCGGCCAGCAGGGTGTCGCGGTAGAGGCGCCAGTTTTCGGCGACGGTGCCCCAGAACCAGTGGCTGGCGCGCAGTGCACGCACCTGCGGGGCGCGGGCTTCGAAGCGGAAGCGCGGGCTCACGAAGCACACCAGGCCGGTGTAGAGCGCGCCCAGCTCGGCGGCGGAAAGATCGTGGGCGGATTCGCCGGCCTCGGGGAAGCGCACCCGGGCGCCGCCATCCGGCAGGCGTTCGAGCAGCAGGCAGGCCTTGCGGTCGTGGAGCAGCAGGATCGCCGGCAGGAGCGCCGGGCCGATGTCGGCCAGCGGCTTGCGCACGATGCGCGCGGTGAGGCCGGCGCGGGCCGCGGCGCGGGGCAGCAGCGACGGCGTCAGGCGGTTGTCTGCGAGCGGCAGGCCGGCGGCGAGGGCTTCCGGGCTGAAGGGCCTGCCGTGGAGATGGGTCATGGCGACCAGCGCATCCAGCAGCGGGTCTTCGTGGGTGGTGGTCTCGGCCGGCTGCCAGTGCTTGTCGTGGGCCCTAGTGCCAGCGGGACGCGGATCTGGTGGGGGCGAGGCGGATGTTTCGGTCATCGGGTCAGATCACGCCGTTGGGGCTCAGCAGGTCGAGCCCCTCGCGCAGGCGGGCCCGGGCACCCTTGCGGGCCAGCAGCTTGCGCTGGGCGTCGGGCGGCAGGTCGGTGAGGCGCAGGAGGCCCCGGTCGATCAGGACATCCACCACGTCTTCGATGACGCGGATCAGGTCGGCGTCGAGGTGGGCGAACTCGCCGGCGCCGGCGAGCGCCGCGAGCTCGGGGTGGCCGGCGGGCAGGAGCTCGTCGTGGCCAGGCCCGGGCTGGGCGAAGATGGCCACGACCTGGCCGGTGGAGTCACGTTGAACGTAGGGCATGGGCAGTTCCGGGCGTTGGGTGCTGCGGGTTGAAACGGCCCGGAGCGGCCGGGCTCAGGGGTTTGCCTGCAGCTCCTTGGGCAGCGGGAAGGTGACGCGTTCCGGCACGCCTTCGAGCTGGCGGACGGAGCCGGCGCCGAGCTCCTTGAGCCGGGCGATGACGGATTCGACCAGCACCTCGGGGGCCGATGCGCCGGCGGTGACGCCGATGCGCTGCCGGCCGGAGATCCAGGCCGGGTCGATTGCATCGGCATTATCGACCAGATAGGCCGGAACCTTGAGCAGCTCGGCCACTTCGCGCAGGCGGTTGGAGTTGGAGCTGTTGGTGGAGCCGACCACCAGCACCAGGTCTGACTGGGGCGCCATGAACTTGACGGCGTCCTGGCGGTTCTGGGTGGCGTAGCAGATGTCGTCCTTCTTGGGGCCGACGATGCTGGGGAAGCGTTCGCGCAGGGCCGCCACGATGGCGCCGGCGTCGTCCACCGAAAGGGTGGTCTGGGTGACGTAGGCGAGCATGTCGGGGTTGGCCACCGTGAGGCCGGCCACGTCGGCGACGTTCTCGACGAGGTAGATGCCGTCCTTCACCTGGCCCATCGTGCCCTCGACCTCCGGGTGGCCCTTGTGACCGATCATGATGAGCTCGCGGCCCTGGTCGCGCATGCGGGCGACCTCGAGGTGCACCTTGGTGACCAGCGGGCAGGTGGCGTCGAAGACGCGCAGGCCGCGGGCCTCGGCCTCGCTGCGCACCGACTGGGGCACGCCGTGGGCGCTGAAGATCACGGTGTTGCCGGCAGGCACGTCGGCGAGGTCTTCGATGAAGACGGCGCCCTTGGCGCGCAGGCCATCGACGACGAAGCGGTTGTGCACGACCTCGTGGCGGACGTAGATCGGGGCGCCGTAAAGGGCGATCGCCCGTTCGACGATCTCGATGGCCCGTTCGACGCCGGCGCAGAAGCCGCGGGGAGTGGCGAGCAAGACTTCCATGGGGGCCTCGGGGCTCAGTTGATGCCGATCACTTCGACTTCGAAGCGGATCGACTTGCCGGCCAGCGGGTGGTTGAAGTCGATGATCGCGTGGGTGTCGAGCACTTCGCGGATCAGGCCGGGGTAGCGGGTGCCGTCGGGGGCGGTGAATTCCATGATGACCATCGGCTCGACTTCGGCGCCGTCGGGGAAGTCTTCGAGGCGGACTTTTTCGACCAGGTCGGCCCGGTGGGCGCCGAAGGCGTTCTCGGGCTCGAGCAGGAAGGTGTGGCGCTCGCCGACGGTGACACCGGCCAGGCAGCGCTCGAGGGTCGGAGCGATGTCGCCCTTGCCGAGCTGCATGGTGGCCGGGGTGGATTCGAAGGTGCTGATGAGCGGCTGGCCGTTCTCGAGGGAGATGCGGTAGTGGAGCGTGAGCAGGCTGTCGGGCTGGACGATCTGGGTCATGAGAGTTTCTCTTGGGCTTGGAGGTGGCGATGTTCGCGGAGCTGGGCCAGGATCATCAGCGCAACCCCCACGCAGATGGCGGAATCCGCCACGTTGAAGGCCGGCCAGCCGTAGCGGCCGATGTGGAAATACAGGAAGTCGACCACCGCGCCGAACACGAAGCGGTCGATGACGTTGCCGATGGCGCCACCGATGATCAGCGAGAAGGCCAGCGGCTGCAGGAATTCATGCTGGTGCCGCGCCAGGAGGCGCAGCAGCCAGCCGCAGATCACCGCGGCCAGCACCACGAAGAACCAGCGCTGCCAGCCGGACTGGTCGGCCAGCAGGCTGAACGCGGCGCCAGGGTTGAAGGCCAGCACCAGGTCGAACCAGTCGGTGACGCGGATCACCTCGCCGTTGCGCAGGGCGCCGCGGACGAGGTGCTTGGTCCATTGGTCGATCAGCACGACGATGGCCGCGAGGCCGATCCAGTTGCCGAGGCGTAGTTTCAAGGGCATCGCTCCTGCGGGGTGGTCGGGGTCAGGCGACGCTGCGGGCTTCGCCGGCGCCGTGCAGGTTTGACGTGCAGCGGCCGCAAAGTTCCGGGTGGGCGGCGTCGTGGCCGACGTCTTCGCGGTAGTGCCAGCAGCGCTCGCACTTCTTGTGGGCCGACGGGGTGACGACAATGCTCGCCTCGGCGTCGGAGGCGACCTGGACGACGGTGGCCTTGGAGCAGATCAGCACGAAGCGCAGGTCGTCGCCGAGGCTGGTGAGGAGCTCGAAGTTGTCGCCGGCGGCGCGGATCTCGACCTCGGCCTGCAGCGACGAGCCCACCTGGCCGGCGGCGCGCACGGCTTCGATTTCCTTCTGCACGTCGGCGCGGAGGGCACGGATGGCCGTCCAGCGGGCCAGAAGGCCTTCCTCGCCTTCCTGTTCGGGCAGGGCGTGGAAGAGGTGCAGCATCACGCTGTCTTCCGGGTCCTTGCCGAGGAGCAGCCAGATCTCTTCGGCGGTGAAGGAGAGGATCGGGGCCATCAGGCGCACCACCGACTGCAGGATGTGCCACAGGGCGCTTTGGGCCGAGCGGCGGGCCGGCGAGTTGGCGGCGGTGGTGTAGAGGCGGTCCTTGAGCACGTCGAGATAGACCGCGCCGAGGTCTTCGGAGGCGAAGTTTTGCAGGGCCTGGACGACGCGGTGGAACTCGAAGCGGGCGTAGTCGGCCTCGGCCTGGCCTTGCAGCTTGCGGGTGAGGGCCAGCGCGTAGCGGTCGATCTCGAGCCACTCGGCGACCGGTAGCATGTCGGTGGCCGGGTTGAAGTCGGCGGTGTTGGCGAGCAGGAAGCGCAGGGTGTTGCGCAGGCGGCGGTAGACTTCGACGACGCGGTCGAGGATCTCCTTGGAGATCGACAGCTCGCCGGAGTAGTCGGTGGAGGCGACCCACAGGCGCAGGATCTCGGCGCCCAGCTTGCCGGTAACCTCTTGCGGCACGACCACGTTGCCGAGCGACTTGCTCATCTTGCGGCCGGAACCGTCGACGGCGAAGCCGTGGGTGAGCAGGCCGCGGTAGGGCGGGTGGCCGTCGATGGCGCAGCCGGTGAGCAGCGACGAGTGGAACCAGCCGCGGTGCTGGTCGGAGCCTTCCAGGTACAGGTCGGCGCGCGGGCCGCTGGCGTGGCCGTCGTCGTGGGAGCCGCGCAGCACGTGCCAGTGGGTGGTGCCGGAGTCGAACCACACGTCGAGGGTGTCGCTGATCTTCTCGTAGTCGGCGGCCTCAGTGCCGAGCAGCTCGGCCGGGTCGAGCTTGAACCAGGCTTCGATGCCTTCGAGCTCGATGCGCTTGGCGACTTCTTCCATCAGCTCGACGGTGCGCGGGTGGAGTTCGCCGCTTGCGCGGTGCAGGAAGAAGGGGATCGGCACGCCCCAGTTGCGCTGGCGCGAGATGCACCAGTCGGGCCGGTTGGCGATCATGGCGTGCAGGCGCGCCTGGCCCCAGGCCGGGAAGAAGCGGGTGGATTCGACGCCCTGCAGCGCGAGCTCGCGCAGGCTGGGGCCGCCGTTGGGCTTGAGGTCCATGCCGACGAACCACTGGGCGGTGGCGCGGTAGATCAGCGGCGTCTTGTGGCGCCAGCAGTGCATGTAGCTGTGAGTGAGCTTCTCGTGGGAGAACAGCGCGCCGACTTCCTGCAGCTTTTCAACGATGACCGGGTTGGCCTTCCAGATGTGCAGGCCGCCGAAGAAGGGCAGGGAGTCGGCATACACGCCGTTGCTCTGCACGGGGCTGAGGATGTCGTCGTTGGTGAAGCCGTTGGCCTTGCAGCTGTTGAAGTCGTCCACGCCGTAGGCCGGGGCCGAGTGGACGATGCCGGTGCCGGCGTCGAGGCCCACGTAGTCGGCCACGAAGACGGGCGACTGGCGGTTGTAGAAGGGGTGCTGGAAGCGGATCTTGTCGAGCCTGGCGCCGCTCGCGCGGGCGACGATGCTGCCTTCGAGGCCGAAGCGCTTGAGGCTGGATTCGGTGAGCTCGACCATCAGCACCAGCAGGCCGCGGGGGGTGTCGACCAGCGCGTATTCGTGCTCGGGGTGGACGTTGAGGGCCTGGTTGGCGGGGATGGTCCAGGGGGTGGTGGTCCAGATGACGGCGAAGGCGTCCTTGCCGGCCGGCAGCGCAGCCAGGCCGAAGGCGGCGGCGAGCTTGTCGGCGTCGACGCACTTGAAGCCGACGTCGATGGCCGGGCTCTGCTTGTCCTGGTATTCGACCTCTGCTTCGGCGAGGGCGGAGCCGCAGTCGAAGCACCAGTTGACGGGCTTCAAGCCCTTGAAGACCCAGCCGCGCTTGACCATCTCGGCCAGCGCGCGCACTTCGCCGGCTTCGTTGCCGAAGTCGAGGGTGCGGTAGGGGTTGTCCCAGTCACCCAGCACGCCGAGGCGGATGAAGTCCTTCTTCTGATCGGCGATCTGCTCGTGGGCGTAGGCGCGGCACAGCTCACGCACCTTGTCGGCGGGCAGGCCCTTGCCGTGGGTGACCTCGACCTTGTGCTCGATGGGCAGGCCGTGGCAGTCCCAGCCCGGCACGTAGGGGGCGTCGAAGCCGGCCATCGTGCGGGAGCGGACGATGATGTCCTTGAGGATCTTGTTGAGCGCATGGCCGATGTGGATGCTGCCGTTGGCGTAGGGCGGGCCGTCGTGCAGCACGAACTTGGGGCGCCCCTTGGAAACCTTGCGGATCTTCTCGTAGAGCTTCTTCTGCTGCCAATCGGCGATCCAGTTGGGCTCGCGCTTGGCGAGGTCGCCGCGCATCGGGAAGGGCGTGTCGGGCAGGTTCAGGGTCTTGCGGGTGTCGGACATGGTCTGTGCTGCCTGTGAATTCAGAGGGGATTCTGGGCGAAGTAGGCGCGGGCCTCTTCGGCGTCGCGGGCGATCTGGGCGGTGAGGTCGGCCAGGTTGTCGTAGCGCTCCTCGTCGCGCTGCTTGACGAGGAAGTTCACCCGCAGGTGGGCGTCGTAGCAGTCGGCGTTCCAGTCGAAGAGGTGCACTTCGAGGGTCGGGCGGCCGGCGTCGTTGATGGTGGGGCGCACGCCGACGCTGGCCACGCCGGGCCACGGCTTGTCGGCAAGGCCTTCGACGCTCACGGTGTAGATGCCCATCAGCGGCGGGCTACGGTGCTTGAGCTGGATGTTGGCGGTGGGGAAGCCGATGGTGCGGCCGATCTTGTCGCCGTGCATCACGCGCCCGCTGATGCTGTAGGGGCGCCCCAGCAGGCGCGCCGCGTGGGGCATGTCGCCTTCGAGGAGGGCGGTGCGCACCGCCGAGCTGGAGACCCGCTCGCCCTCATGGACCAGGGTATGCATGGATTCGACGGTGAAGCCGGCTTGCTGCCCGACCGCCTGGAGCATCGCGAAGTCGCCCTTGCGGGCCTTGCCGAAGCAGAAGTCGTCGCCGATCAGGAGGTGGCGCACGCCGAGGCCGTGGATCAGCACGTCTTCGATGAACTGCTCGGCGGTGAGCTCGGCGAAGCGCGTGTTGAAGCGGGCGATGTAGAGACGGTCGACGCCCCGGCTGGCGAGCAGCTGGATCTTCTCGCGCAGCGAGGTGAGGCGCCGCGGCCGGTTGTCGTGGGCGAAGAATTCCCGCGGATGGGGCTCGAAGGTGAGGACCGCGGAAGGCAGGCCGGTGGCCCGCGCCTTGTCGGTGAGCTTCGCCAGCAAGGCTTGATGGCCGCGATGCACGCCATCGAAGTTGCCGATGGTGAGCACGCAGCCGTGTTCGGCGCGCTCGGGAATGCCTCGGAAAACCTGCATGGGGCGAAATCGGGGAAAAGCGCGGATTATAGGGTGGGAAGCGGGAAGTGGGTAATGGGAAGTAGGCGGCCCGCTTCCCGGTGGCGGTCTCCCGTCCCCCGGCTAGCCCCCTGCGCGCTCCCGGTGGAAGCGCGCCACGTAGTCGGTGAGCGTGCCGCTGGCGATCGCGTCGCGCAGTTCGCGCATCAGCTGCTGGTAGTAGTGCAGGTTGTGGATGGTGGCGAGGCGGGCGCCGAGGATTTCGTTGAGACGGTTGAGGTGGTGCAGGTAGCCCCGCGAGAAGTTGCGGCAGGTGTAGCAGTCGCAGGATTCGTCGATCGGGCGGGTGTCCTTCTTGTGCACGGCGTTGCGGATCTTGACGTCGCCGTGGCGGGTGAACAGCCAGCCGTTGCGGGCGTTGCGGGTGGGCATCACGCAGTCGAACATGTCGATGCCGGCCTGCACCGAGAAGACCAGGTCTTCGGGGGTGCCGACGCCCATCAGGTAGCGGGGCTTGTCGACCGGCAGGCGCGGCGCGGTGTGGTGGAGGATGCGCTGCATGTCTTCCTTGGGCTCGCCCACCGAGAGGCCGCCGATGGCGTAGCCGTGGAAGCCGATGTCGGTTAGGCCGGCGAGGGATTCGTCGCGCAGGTTTTCATACATGCCGCCCTGCACGATGCCGAAGAGCGCGTTGTTGTTTTCGAGGCGGTCGAACTCGTCGCGGGAGCGCCGGGCCCAGCGCAGCGACAGGCGCATCGAGTCGGCGGCCTCGGGCACGCTGGCGGGGTAGGGCGTGCATTCGTCGAAGATCATCACCACGTCGGAGTTGAGCACCTTCTGGATGCGCATCGACTCTTCGGGGGTGAGGAAGAGCTTGTCGCCATTGACCGGCGATGAAAAGCGCACGCCCTCTTCGGTGATCTTGCGCAGCGCGCCCAGCGAGAACACCTGGAAGCCGCCGGAGTCGGTGAGGATGGGGCCGTCCCAGGCCATGAACTGGTGCAGGCCGCCGAAGGCCTCGATGACTTCCAGCCCCGGGCGCAGCCACAGGTGGAAGGTGTTGCCCAGGCAGATCTGGGCGCCGATGTCGCGCAGATCCTGCGGCGAGATGCCCTTGACCGTGCCGTAGGTGCCCACCGGCATGAAGGCGGGGGTGTCGACGGTGCCGTGGTTGAGGGTCAGGCGGCCGCGGCGGGCGGCGCCGTCGGTGGCGAGGAGTTCGTATTTCATGCGGGATTCCGGGTCAGGAACATGGCGTCGCCGTAGCTGAAGAAGCGGTACTGGGCGGCGACGGCGTGGGCGTAGGCGCGGCGGATGACGTCGACGCCGGCCAGGGCGGAGACGAGCATCAGCAAGGTGGACTTGGGCAGGTGGAAGTTGGTGACGAGGGCGTCGGCCACCTGGAACTGATAGCCGGGCAGGATGAAGAGGTCGCTCTCGGCCTCGCCAGCCACCAGATGGCCGCTGCGGGCGGCGGATTCGAGGGCCCGCATGCTGGTCGTGCCCACGCACACCACCCGCTTGCCGGCGGCCTTGGTGGCGGCGATGGCGTCGACGGTGGCCTGGGGCACGAAGTAGGCCTCGGTGTGCATCTTGTGCTCGGAGAGGTCGTGCACCCGCACCGGCTGGAAGGTGCCGGCGCCCACGTTGAGTGTCACGTAGGCGGTGTGCACGCCGTGTTCGGCGAGCCGGGCGAGCAGGGGCTCGTCGAAGTGCAGGCCGGCGGTGGGCGCGGCGACCGAGCCCGGGTTGCGGGCGTAAACCGTCTGGTAGCGGGATTCGTCGGTGTCGCCGGCGGCGCGCTCGATGTAGGGCGGCAGCGGCAGGCGCCCGTGGCGCTCGAGGAGCGCGATGAGCTCGTCGCCCTCGGGGAAGCGCAGGTGGAAGAACTCGCCGGCGCGGCCGAGCACCTCGACGTCGAGGGCGCCCTCGAGGAGTAGCCGGGTGCCGGGCTTGGGCGACTTGCTGGCGCGGATCTGGGCCAGCGCCTCGTGGGGGCCGAGGGGCCGCTCGATCATCACCTCGACCTGGCCGCCGGTGTCCTTGGTGCCGAACAGGCGGGCGTGGATCACGCGGGTGTCGTTGAAGACCAGCAGGTCACCCGGCGTGAGGAGGCTGGGGAGGTCGGAGAAATGCAGATCGGCAAGTTGCGGCGAAACCCGCAGCAGCCGGCTGTCGGTGCGACGGGCGAGCGGTGCCTGGGCGATCAGTTCTTGCGGGAGCGGGTAATCGAAATCGTCGAGGGTCCAGGCCATGAGTTGATGCGCTGAGAGGTTTCGTAGATAATGCGGCGCTTCCCGTGCCGGGATGGCGGAATCGGTAGACGCAGCGGATTCAAAATCCGCCGCCGCAAGGTGTAAGGGTTCGAGTCCCTTTCCCGGCACCAGAAAACCCGCGATTATATCCAAAACCGGGTCTCTCCCGCAGCGGCTTTGCGCCCTGTGGCGTGCAGGCTGCGGTGTCGGTAAAGCCCCGCCGGGCCCAAGGGTTTCCGGCATCCAGGCAAAATTCCCCCTGACTTCCTGTTTTGGCCATCACATGGCGTGGCTTCGCCTGCGCGCGCGCATTACGCGGCAGGGCGGGGGGAGGCCGACTGCACCTCCCCTTTTTGATGGCTTCAGTCGAAGCTCGGCAGGCTCGGCTTGGCGACAGGCTTGCCGGCGCTGGCCCAGGCATCGAAGCCTCCAGCGATGGATTTCACGTCCAGGTAACCCATGTCGTGCAGCGCGCAGGCGGCCAGGGCCGCGCGGCCGCCTGTCTTGCAATAGACGACGAGCTTGAGGTCGCGGGCGGCCAGGCTCGGGTCGCTGCTGAGCTTGAATTCGAGCAGGCCGCGGGAAATATGGACTGCGCCTGGCAGATGGCCGGCGGCGAATTCGTCTGCCTCGCGCACGTCGATCAGCATGTCCGCGTCGCGGATCGCTGCGTCGGCGGCGTCGAGGGAAACTTCCTGAGTGCGGGCCTTGGCGGCCATGACCAGATCGTGAGCGGTTTTCATGGTGATCCTAACTGTTTGGAGTGAAGGCGTGCCGGGCGATCCTGTGCTCGCCGCGGATGTTTCGGCAGGCATATTAGCAAAGACTAATTTTTTTGGCGTGACGGAAGGCGGCTTCCCGCTGAGGGAGTGGCCCGGAGTGGATTACAATGCTGCACTGCGGCAAGCCGATTGCAGCCTGCCCCGATTGATCGATCATCCGGATACCCGTCATGGCCCTCGACCCTCAAGCCCAAGCCCTGCTCGATATGGTGTATCGCATTGGTGCTCCGCGTTTTCACGAGCTCGACGTACACCAGGCCCGTCACTCCTTCGAGAAACTTCAGTTCGCGCTGAGGCCGCTTGCGCCGCCGGTGGCCTCGGTGACCGATGTGCCGATCCCGGGTGTTCAGGGCGGCGCCGTGCTGATGGCGCGGCTCTATCGCCCGATCTCCGCGGGCCCCGACGACGTGCTGCCGATCGCCTTCTACTTTCACGGTGGCGGCTGGTGCGTCGGGAACATCCCCAGCTACGACGTGCTGTGCCGCGAGCTGGCGAACCATTCGGGAGCGGCGGTGCTGTCGGTCGATTATCGGCTGGCGCCCGAACATCCCTTCCCGGCAGCGGTGAACGATGCCCGTCATGCGGTCGACTGGGCCCTCGACAATGCCGGCCTGCTCGGCATCGACCCGGCCCGCTTTGCGCTTGTCGGCGATAGTGCGGGCGGCACCCTGAGCGCGGTGACGGCGCTCCAGCTGCGTGACGAGAACGGCCCCCGGGCGCGGCTCCAGCTGTTGATCTATCCGTGCACCGAGATCCTCAGCCGGCGCCCCTCGCGCCTGGCCTACTGCGACGGCTATTTCCTCGACAACGAGACCCTCGACTGGTTCTGCGAGAAGTATCTGCCGGAGCCCGCGGACAGGCTGGACTGGCGGGCCTCCCCGCTGCTGGCCGGGCGTTTCGACGATCTGCCGCCGGCGGTCTTCATCACCGCGGGCTGTGATCCGCTGACCGACGACTGCAAGGCCTATGCCGCAGCGCTCGAGTCGGCCGGCGTGCCTGCAACCGTGCACGAGTTCGAAGGCATGGTCCATGGCTTCCTCACGCTCGGGAAGTTCTTCCGGCAGTCGGGGGAGGCGGTCGAGCTGGCTGGCCGGGCGATCGGCGCCGCGCTGGCCGGCTGAGCGGCCGCGGGCTGCTGCCAGCAGCTCAGATGCAGACGAAATTGACGATCTGGGGGCTGTTGGCGCAGCTGCGGCCGAGGGCAAACTGACCACGGCCGCGCAGCACGACCTCTTCGCGGGACAGCAGGAACTCCCGTTCGCCCTCGATTTGGACGAAGGTGCCGTTGCTGCTGCGGTCGATGAGCACGAACTTGTCACCACGCAGCTCGATCTCGGCGTGCCGGCGGGACGACTGCGTGTCGCCGACCACGAGGTCTGCGAGCGGGTCCCGCCCGATGCGGGCGCTGGGGCGCGTGGAGTTGAGCACCACCGACTTCGAGTCCATGTAGAGCCGGAGCTCCGGTTCGGTCTCGAGGAGGAAGTGGTCGTTCTGGACGACGGTGAGCTCGCCGACCGCCTCGCACATCACCTCGCACAGGTCGGCAGGCTTGGACAGGCCTCGAATGACCCGCGGGGGCAGGGTGTGGATCACCGAGCGCCATTCGGGGCCCAGGCGGCGGGCTGTCTCGGCGGAGGTGATGGCCTTGCCGGGAGAGGCGAGTTCAGCGAGGCGCGCGGCGAAATTGACCGTTTCGCCGAAGACGTCGGTGCCGCTGGCGACCACGCCGCCGAAGTGGAAGCCGATCCGCACCGCGAGCTTCTGGTCGGGGCCGGAGGGGAGCTCCTTGACCGTCTGGTGGATCGCGAGGGTGGCGTCGGCGGCGCTGTCGGCGTCACGGAAGACGGCCATCAGCCCGTCGCCGGTGTGCTTGACGACGCGCCCGTGCTTGGTCTCGACGGCGATCCGCATGGTGCGGATGCACCGATCGACGAGCTCGAAGGCAGATGTGTCGCCCACGCGCTGATAGAGCTGCGTGCTGCCGACCAGGTCGGCAAACAGTACAGCGCATTCATTTGTGGGCTTGGTTGGATCCGACATCTGGTTTCGGGCTGCTTCGGAGGCGTGATTCTAGCGGAGTTTGTGACATCTTCCGCAGCTGGGAAGGTAACAAATTTTCGATTCTCCCGCCGTGCCGCTTGTCGGTTGGGCGCCCTGGATGGGCGGCCCGGGGCGGGATTTTGAATTTCCTTGACTAAATTGAGTCAAGCGATGCGGTGCAGTGAGATAATAATGAATTAAAGCCACCTATAAGCCGATAACAGCTAAGTGGTGCCCCATGTTCGTCTGGAAGGAGTTTCATGAAACGAGTTGATGATTTCCGTCTGCGCTTTGGCAAGCAGGAGCTTGTGCCGATCGTGATTGGTGGCATGGGGGTTGATATCTCCACTGCAGATCTGGCTCTCGAGGCGGCGCGCCTGGGCGGAATTGGTCATATCTCGGATGCAATGGTGAAGACGGTCGCGGATCGGCGCTTCAACACCAAGTTCGTCAAGGAGAAGCTGAAACTCTACAAGTACAACGTGGAGAACCCCGACAAGTCTGCCGTTCAGTTCGACCTGGGGCAACTCGCCGAAGCCACGCGCCTGCATGTGGGCAAGACCATGGAGGCCAAGCGCGGCCCCGGCATGATCTTCGTCAACTGCATGGAAAAGCTGACCATGAACGCACCGCGGGAAACCCTGCGCGTGCGCCTGGCAACGGCGCTCGATGCGGGGGTCGATGGCATCACCCTGGCGGCGGGCCTGCACCTGGGCTCCTTCGCCTTGATCGAGGATCACCCGCGTTTCCGCGACGCCAAGCTCGGCATCATCGTGTCCTCGCTGCGGGCGCTGCAGCTGTTTCTGCGCAAGAGCGCCCGCACCAACCGCCTGCCCGACTACGTGGTCGTCGAAGGGCCGCTGGCGGGTGGGCACCTTGGCTTCGGCATGGACTGGGCCCAGTACGATCTGGCGACCATCGTCGCGGAGATCCATGCCTGGCTGGTGGCCGAGAAGCTCGACATCCCGCTGATTCCTGCCGGCGGGATCTTCACCGGCAGCGACGCCGTGTCCTTCCTCGAGAACGGTGCTGCGGCGGTGCAGGTGGCGACCCGCTTCACGGTGGCACGCGAGTGCGGTCTGCCCGAAAAGGTCCAGCAGGAATACTTCCGGGCGAGCGAGGAGGAGATCGTCGTCAACCAGATCTCGCCCACCGGCTACCCGATGCGGATGCTGACCAGCAGCCCAGCGATCGGTTCGGGGATCCGCCCCAATTGTGAAGCCTACGGCTACCTGCTCGATGCAAACGGCAGTTGCGCCTACATCCAGGCCTATAACCGGGAGGTCGCCGCCCACCCGGGCGCGCGCCGCGTCGCGGTGATGGACAAGACCTGCCTGTGCACCCACATGCGCAACTTCGATTGCTGGACCTGCGGGCACTACACGTATCGGCTCAAGGACACGTCCCGCAAGCTCGAGGACGGCAGCTACGAGATCCTGTCGGCGGAGCACATCTTCAAGGACTACCAGTTCAGCACCGACAACAAGATCGCGCTGCCGGACTGATGTCTGCCAGGCATGAAAAAAACCGGCTGTGAGGCCGGTTTTTTGTTTTATGGCTGGAAGAAGCGCGTGGCGGCTTCGGCCGGAAGCTGCATTCCCGTCGCCCGGGCGCGCTTCAGGAGCTCCCAGTAGTAGCGGTAGGACGCCCGGTCGTGGAGTTTTCCGGCGTGCTGGATCGGGCCCCAGTGCTTGTCCTGGGCGGCGATGAGGATGTCTGCGGCTTCCTGGACTTCGGTGAAGTCGGGGCGCATGGCCTCGATGATCGGCACGATCTGGTTGGGGTGGATGCTCCACATCCGCAGGTAGCCGAACTCCTTGCGGGCGCGCTCGGCGTCGCGGCGAATGTAGGCGATGTCCTTCAGCTCGGTCGTGACGTTGTGGGACGGCACCACGCCGTTGGCCAGGGCCGCAGCGGCGATGTCGCACTTGGCGCGGGTCACCAGCGGATGCTCGAACTGGCCCGGGCTTCGCATTGCCGAGCCGGGGATCGCGCCGTGGTGGCCGCTGACGAAATCCATCAGCCCGAAATCGAGGGATTCGACCCGGTCGAGTGCGGCGATCTCCCAGGCCTCGCGGAGCGCGCCATGGGTTTCGATGAGCACGTGCACCGGGATCTCGCGCTCGATGCCGTGGCGTTCCTCGGCGCTCCGGATGCATTCGATCTGCCGCGCGGCATCGGCGGCGCTGCGCACCTTCGGGATGGTCAGGAAGGCGAGGCGGCTGCCGGCGAGGCCGACCAGGATGTCCACGTCCTGCTCCCAG
>JAKLLM010000417.1 GCA_023150125.1 Zoogloea sp. | reverse complement strand
GCGCCGGCCACCTGCAAGGTCGGACCGAACAGATCCAGGCCTTCGATCGGACGTCCCTTGCGATCCTGACGGGCAAAGCACGGCGCCAGCGCCGATTCGATCTCGGCCCAGGGCATCCGGGTTGCCAATACCGCCAGCGGGTGACGCAGATCAATCATCGCATCGAGCCGGGCGCGGAAAAAATCCGGGGTCGTCATCGCAAACCTTCGCTCCAAATCTTCCAGAAAGTAAATGCGATTGCACTGGAAACTGGAGGATTCGGCAAGGCCTCAGGGGCGCTCAGCCCGCACGGGGAAAGGGGCGGGCGGATTGTTCAGGGCCGACTACGAAACCGATTGCCCTTTCCAGCGGTATGGTTATAGTGAAATATAAGGATATTGAGACAATTTATTCGAACGGCGGAGCCTCGATCCCGAGGCTCCTCGAAACCGTCGACGACATCTTCGCGCCACGACTCCTGGTGATTCACGGCTGCAACGAGAGGCGTTACTTGTGGTCAAGACACTTGCAGGCCTCCCTTCAAGCCGCGTGGCGCTGGCACGCTTCGTGCAAATTCTCGCAGTCACGGCTGGATATTTCATCACCGGATGGCTGGGCCTGAAGCTCCCTTATTTCGGCTCGCACATTACTCTCATCTGGCTTCCGACGGGCATTGCGGTTGCGGCCCTGACGAGGTGGGGCGTCGGCATGTGGCCCGGGGTTGCGCTGGGGGCCTTGCTCGTCAACCTGACCATCGGCTCGTCGTTCCTCCTCGCCGTCGGCACCGCGGTCGGCAACACGCTTGCACCGCTGATGACCGCCTACTGGCTGCGGCAGGTAGGTTTCGACTGGGCCTTCAGGCGCCAGGTGGACGTCGTGTCGTTCATCGTCGCGAGTGCCGCGGGCATGCTGATCTCGGCGACGGGCGGTGTCCTGAACCTCTACCTCGCAAACCTGGTGACGGCGGACGGCCTGGGCGTGGCCTGGCTCACCTGGTGGATAGGCGATGCGGTCGGCCTGCTCCTGGCCGGGCCGCTGCTGCTCCCGCTGACCCGCCGGAGCCTCGTCCAGCTCGAAGGGCAGAAGCACAGCCTGGCAATGTGGTTCCTGGTGGCTGGTGTCATCGCGTGGCTGGTCTTCGTGATGCGCTATGGCGAGGCAGGGCTGCGCCTGCCGCTGGCGTTCCTCACCCTTCCCCTCTTCGCCTGGGCGGCCCTGCGCTTCGGTGTGATTGCGGCGGCGGTCGCCTGCCTGGGGGTGGCGATGGTCGCCGTGTGGAGCGCCGCCTCGGGGATCGGGGCCTTTCATCGGCACGACCAGCAGCTGGGGCTCATCCTGCTGTGGAGCTACATCGCCACGACGCAGCTGACCGGGCTGTCGCTCTCGGCCCTGAAGGCCGAGCGGGAGCACGCCGAGGAGATCCTCTTCAGGAGTGAAGAGCGCCTGCGGATGATGACCGCCAGCGTCAAGGACTACTCCATCATCATGCTCGATCCGGACGGCAGGGTGGCGTCGTGGAACGAAGGGTCCAGGCGCCTGAAGGGCTACAGCGAGGCGGAGATCCTGGGCCAGCCGATCGACCTGTTCCGTGCCGAGGAGGAGAACTGGCGCGTCCGAAAGGATGGCACCCGCTTCTTTGCCGACGCCATCCTCACCGCTCTCCACGACCCCTCGGGGGCACTGATCGGCTTCTCGAAGGTGACCCGCGACATCACCGAGCGCCGCACGGCGGAGCTCGAAATGCGTCGGCTGAACCGGTCATTGCGCCTGTTGAGTGACTGCAACCTGCTCCTCCTCCAGGCATCCGACGAGGCGACCCTGCTCAACGACATCTGCCGCCTGATGGTGGAGTCGGGTGACTACGTGATGGCGTGGGTCGGCGTTCCCGAGGATGACGATCAGAAGAGCGTCCGGCCGGTTGCGGTGGCGGGCGACGAGAATGGTTACCTCGAGAGCGTGAGCATCTCCTGGGATGGCGACAGCCCGCTCGGCCACGGGCCGACGGGTACGGCCCTGCGTACCGGAAAGCCCTACGTCAACCAGAACGCCGAAAGCAACCCCAGGCTCAGCCCGTGGCGCGACGCGGTGCTCAAGCGCGGCTACCGGTCGAGCATCGGCCTGCCCTTCGTCTGCGAGGGGCGGGTCATCGGCGCGATAACGATCTACTCATCGCTGCCCGATGCCTTCGAGGAGAGCGAGGTCAGGCTCCTCGAGGAGCTCGTACAGAACCTCTCGTTCGGCATCCAGATGCTGCGCACGCGCCAGGAGCGGGATTCTGCCAGGGCCGCCACCCAGGCAAAGAGCGTTTTCCTCGCCAACATGAGCCACGAGATCCGCACGCCGCTCAACGCGATCCTCGGGATGGTGCATCTGCTGGCCCGCGAGGGCGTCACCGACAAGCAGGCGGAGCGGCTGGCCACCATACGGTCCTCGGCCGACCATCTCCTCAGCGTGATCAACGACATCCTCGACCTCTCCAAGATCGAGGCCGGCAAGCTCCTGCTCGAAAAGACCGAGATCGATGTGGAGGCCCGCCTCGCCAACGTGCTCTCCATCCTCACCCCGCGCGCGCAGGCCAAGGGCCTGCAGTTGCGGGTCGAGACGGAGGCGCTGCCGCGCCATCTGCTCGGCGACCCGATTCGCTTGACCCAGGCGCTGCTCAACTACGCGAACAACGCTGTCAAGTTCACCAACCGCGGGAGCATCACCCTGCGGGCCCGGGCCCTGGAGTGCTCCGACACCAGCGTCCTGCTGCGCTTCGAGGTGCAGGACACGGGGATCGGCATTGCGCAGGATGCGCAGCAGCGGCTCTTCGAGGCGTTCGAGCAGGCCGATACATCGACCACGCGGGAATACGGCGGAACGGGCCTGGGGCTGGCCATCACCAAGCGCCTGGCGTCCTTGATGGGCGGTGAGGTCGGGGTGAGCAGCACTCCCGGGGTCGGCAGCACCTTCTGGTTTACAGCGCGGCTGGCGAGGGGCACGCCCGACAAGGTGGGCACGGTGGCGGTCGACACGCACAACGCGGAAACCCTGCTTGCCGAGACCTGCCGCGGAAAGGCTATCCTGCTGGTCGAGGACGAGCCGATCAACCAGATCGTGGCTCAGGAGCTCCTCTCCGACACGGGCCTCGTCATCGACACCGCCGACAATGGCCTGCAAGCCGTGGAAATGGCCCGGGCAAAGCCCTACGACCTGATCCTGATGGACATGCAGATGCCCAAGCTGGACGGCATCTCGGCGACCCGCCAGATCCGCCAGATCCCGGGCCGCGAGGCCATGCCGATCATCGCCATGACGGCCAACGCCTTCAGCGAGGATCGCGCGCGCTGCATGGACGCAGGAATGAACGACTTCCTCTCGAAGCCGGTCGTCCCCGACAAGTTCTATTCGACCCTGTTTGCCTGGCTCCACCGGTCTGGGGCGTGATTCGCCGTCAGGGGTGCCGTGAATCAACTGGAAACGATGCTTGCCTACAAGGGCGCCGAAGCCGTCGGCACGCTCCGGCAAGGCAACTACGGCCTGGTGTGCATGAACATGCAGCCCTGCTATCGACCGGGT
>JAKLLM010000416.1 GCA_023150125.1 Zoogloea sp. | reverse complement strand
GGTAGCACCAGGTGCCGCAGTCGGTGGCTTGGTCGAAGCTGTAGGAGGCCGGGTTGATCGGCGCCGCAGCCGCGCTGCCCTGCACGAGGCCGGTGATGGCAGTGGCCAGGGCAAGCTGGCGGAGGAGGGACAGGCTCATGATCAGGGCTTGCTCGATGTTCGCAGATGTCGCCGGTGTTCTGTTCTGGGCGGCTTATGTCTGGATAAAGCAAAACCTGGGCCTGTTTTATATCCCTATGAATGCATTGGGTTTTTGTAATTGAGTTTGTGACTTAAATCACGTTTTGTCAGATTTTTCGACACTTCGGGCGCCGTTTTCCGATGGCCGCGGAGCGGCTTCGGGGTGGCGTGCGGGCGGCTGGTGCCCGTCGGGAGCGGTGACGCCGGGCAGCGTCGTGAGCGGCAGGGCGATCGGCAGGCTGTCGCCCTTGCGTCGCAGCACCACGTGGTCCGGCATCACGCGCTCGACGCGGATGTCGTCGTTGTAGGGCGCGCCTTCCTGGACGAGCTGGGGCTGCTTGCCGACTTCGGCCAGGATCGCGATCCCCGGCGCCGAACCCGAGCCGGGGATGACGCCCTGCAGGACCAGCCGCGACAGCGGCGTGAGGGGCATGCCGTCCGCAGCCGCGGCCTGCAGCAGTGTCTTCTGGGCGGGCGGGGCGACCATCAGCAGCCCGGTCTCCTCGGCCAGCCAGAGGGCAGCGACGGCCACCACGCCGATGATCACGACGAAGCGCTGGATGCGGTCGTAGTCGAAGCCTTGCATAGAGGGATCTCCGTCGGGCGAGCCGGCCTGAATGCGGCGCCCTTTCTTCCGTCATGGGAACAGGGCTCACCGTATCACCGTTGGATACTCCGTCTGCTGCGTTGCAGGGGATTTGTAACGCTGATTAACGGATTTAACGTGATTTACCCGTGCGCGCCCCCGGCGACGAAATCCAGCACGTCGCGCACGAAGCGTTCGCGCTCCCACAGGTGCGGGGCGTGGTCGACACCGGGGTAGGTGTGCAGCACCGCGTTGGGGATGCTGTCGCGGACATACTGGGCGGTGCCGGCCGAGTAGAAGTTGCTGGCGCCGCCATACACCAGCAGGGCCGGGATGGTGATGCGGGAGAGCACGTCGCGGTAGTCGGCGGCGGTCAGGCTGGCCCAGCAGTCGATCAGCGGCTGCGGGTCGAGGGCGCGCAGGCGCTCGCGGGCGAGCTGGATGCCCGGGCCGTTCTGCTGGTAGAGCTCGCGGGCCCGCGGGTTGTGGCCGAAGGCAACGAGACGCAGCACCGCTTCGGCAAAATCGTGCCGCAGCTCGGCCATGAAGCTGGCGCTGCGCTCCGGCCCGAAGTCGCCATATATGCCGCCTTGCCAGCCCTCGCCGGTGAGGAGGCGCGGCGACTGGTCGATGAACACCAGCCGCGACAGGCGGCTGTCGCCGAAATCCCGCAGGTATTGCCACAGGGTGAGGGCGCCCATCGAGTGGCCCACCACGACGGCCTGCTTGAGCCGGTAGTGGTCCAGCAGGTTCTGCAGGTCGCGGGCCATGCGCTCCACGGTCGGCACGCTGGGGTTCTTCAGCGGATGGCCGCCGTGGCCGCGGGCGTCCCAGCGATACACCCGGAAGTGCTGCGCGAAGGCGTCGATGAAGGGGTTCCAGTCGCGGTGGGTGGAGGTCCAGCCGTGGAGCAGCACCAGCGGCGGGCCGTCGCCGCTGATCCTGAGGTGGATCTTTTCGCCGTCGTCGGCAGTGAAGTGGTCCATGGAAGTGCTCGCTTTATGAAGGCGTTTCAGCCGGCCGTGCCGGTGTCGCGGCGGTTGAACCAGCGCAGCACGGTGCCCCAGTCGTGGAGGTCGATGCGGGTCGCCTCGCCGCAGGCGAAATCGAGGCCCAGCCAGTTCTCGGGCGGCAGGCCGAGCAGCGCACCGGCGATGGCGCGCAGCGGCCCGCCGTGGGCGACCACCACCGCTGCGGCGGGCGCCTCGGCG
>JAKLLM010000016.1 GCA_023150125.1 Zoogloea sp. | reverse complement strand
CCCGTCCCACTCCCACGCCTGCCCGGCCACGCAGGGCTGGTGACGAAGGCCCGCGATGAGGCGGGCCGGGTGGTTCTCCGACAGGGACGAGCGGACCTCGGCCACCGGGATGCCGGTCAGCAGCGCCTCGGCGCCGCCCGAGTGGTCGTTGTCCTGGTGGGTGACGACGAGGCTGTCGAGCCGCCGCACGCCCCCGGCACGGAGATAGGGCAGCAGTATGCGCTCGCCGCTGTTGGCATCGGCCGAGAAGGCCGGGCCGGTGTCGTAGATCAGGTCATGCGCGGCGGTCTGCACATGCACTGCCAGCCCCTGCCCCACGTCGAGCACCGTCACCCGGGCCTCCCCCGGCGCGGGCCGTGCCGGCGCCCACATGAGCAGCGGCAGCAGCATCGCCAGGCCGACCCAGCGCGCCGGCGTGCCCCGGGGCAGCAGCGCCCAGAGGCAACCCAGCGTGGCCAGCACCGCCAGCCACGCAGGCGGCGCCGCCTGCTGCCAGCTTGCCCACGGCAGCTCGGCGAGCCAGTGGATGGCCAGCATCGTCAGCGCGAAGGCGCCATGGGCCAGGTCGGCCAGCATCTGCAGCGGCAGGATCGCAAAGCCGATCGCCAGCGGCGTGACGACGAAGCTGACCAGCGGAATCGCGATGGCGTTGGCCAGCGGCGAGACCAGCGAGAACTGCTGGAACAGCACCAGCAGCGCCGGCACCAGCCCGAGGGTCACCGCCCACTGGGCCCGCAGGGCGCCGCGCAGCCGCCCGTCCGGCATCAGCCGGCCACTGCTGACCAGAAAGAGCAGCGCGACTGCCCCAAACGAAAGCCAGAAGCCGGCTGCCATCACCGCCCACGGGTCGAGCACCAGTACCACCGCCAGGGCCAGCGTCAGTACCCGGCCGGGCGCGGTCTCCCGCCGCAGCACCAGCGCAAAGGCCACGCAGCCCAGCATGTAGAGCGTGCGCTGGGCCGGCACGCCCCACCCCGCCAGCAGGCAATACAGAAGCGCGATGAGAAAGCCCGCTACCACCCCGGCCTGCTGGGCTGGCCAGCGCAGCGCCAGGGCCGGGCTGCGCCGCCACAGCCCACTCACGGCCGCGGCGAACAGGGCAGCGATCATCGTCACGTGCATGCCGCTGATCGCCACCAGGTGGGAGATGCCCGTGCGCGCAAACACCCGCCACAGCTCCGGCGGGATCGAGCGCTGGTCGCCCACCGCCAGCGCCACCAGCACACCGGTGTAGGCGCCCTCCGGCAGGGCCCGGCGGAAGCGCTCACGCACGCCCTCGCGCAGGCGCTCGACCCCGTGCATGACGCCCGGCACGAAGGCGTCGAGGCGCTGGTTGCCGGGCGCCGGGCGCACGTAACCGGTGGCCCGGATGCCCTGCTCCAGCAGCCAGCGCTCGTAGTCGAAACCGTGGGGGTTCACATTGCCGTGGGGGCGCTTGAGACGGACCGTCAGGCGCCAGCGCTCACCCGCGTGAAGGGGCGGCAGCGTGTGCATCTCCTCGTCGCGAAAGCCCTTGTACCAGGCCAGGGAGATCTTCTGCGGCAGTGGTGCGGCGCTCTCCTCCACCTCGAAGACGAAGCGCAGGCCCCGCTCGAAATCCTGCGGCAGGCTGGCGACCACGCCGGTCAGCACCACGTCGCGCCCCTCCCAATCACCAGGCAGTGCTTCGGCGAGGCGAAGGTCTGCCCGCCAGGCCGCGTAGGCCCAGCCGGCGCCGGCCGCGGCGGCGGCCATCACCAGCAGCGCGAGGCCGCGCATCAGCCCGCGCGACCGGACGCGCATCACGCCCCCGCCCAGCAGCCCGGCCACCGCCAGCCCCGCCACCAGGCCCACCGCTCCCTGCGGCGGCAGCGCGGCGCCGAGCTGGCACGCCAGGATGCCAATCGCAAATGCTATGAAGATAAATCCCATAGCCGCGAATCTATCCTAAAACCGGCCCCGGTGCGCACGAAGCCAAGAGCCGGGCGGTCGGTTAGAATTGTGGACGGAGACAGGGTGGCGGGCGACAGACACGACGGCGCGCACCCAAACGACAATGCGACGACTGCTCAAGCGCTACCTGCCGGATCACCAGGCCCTGGCCGCCAACCGCTGGCTGGCGCCTTTCGGCGACACGCTTCTCCACCCCCGGCTGTGGCACCTCAACCGCCATTCGGCCGCGGGCGCGGTGGCGGTGGGGATGTTCTGCGGCCTCATCCCGGGCCCCTTCCAGATGCTCGGCGCGGCGCTGTGCTGCGTGCTGTTCAAGGTGAACCTGCCGCTGGCGCTGTTCGCAACGCTCTACACCAACCCCTTCACGATCGTTCCGCTCTACCTGCTGGCCTTCACGATCGGCGAGTGGATACTCGGCGGTGGCGGGCACTTCACCGCACCGCCCGAATGGTCCGGCAGCTGGAGCGGCGCCAGCCTGCTCGAATGGCTGGAGACCCTCGCCCAGTGGATGCTCGGCCTGGGCCGGCCGCTGGCGCTGGGGCTCATCACGCTCGCCTCGGCGCTGTCGGCCACGGCCTATCTGCTGGTGCGGCTGGCCTGGCGCCAGCATCTCGTGCGGGCCTGGCGGCGGCGAAGGGCGCACCGCCCGTGAAGGAAATCGCCTATGTGCTGGCCCTGCTGCGCCGCCTGTTGCACCTGCACCGCCGCAAGGCCGCCCACCTGCCGAAGCGGCACAGCCAGCTTCCGCGCATCCTGCTGCGCATCTACTTCGCGGTCGGCGCGCTGCTCGCGCTGGTGGCGGTCGGTACCGCGGGCTTCTACCTGATCGGCAAGGAGCGGGCCAACCTCTCCGACGCCTTCTACATGACGCTGATCACCGTCACCACGGTGGGCTACGGCGAGGTCGTCCCGGTCCACAGCTTCGGCGAACGGCTGTTTGCCGGCCTGGTCGCGCTGGCCGGCTTCGGGGCGGTCACCTTTCTGTTCACCAGCCTCACGGTCTTCTTTCTCGAAACCGATCTCGACTACACGCTGCGGAGACGACGCATGGAAAAGCAGGTTCGCAAGCTGCACAGCCATTTCATCATCTGCGGCTTCGGGCGGGTCGGCCGCAACGTGGCCAACGAGCTGACCACCACCCACCGGCACTTCGTCGCCATCGATTCGGACGAAGTGGCGCTGGAAGCCCAGCGGGAGCGCGCGCCCGGCCTGGTCTACCTGGGCGGCGACGCCAGCGACGACGAACTCCTGCTGTCGGCCGGCATCATGGACGCCCAGGGGGTGTTCGCAGTGACCGGCGACGACAGCCGCAACCTGATGATCGTGTTCACCGCCAAGCAGCTCAACCCCCGGGTGCGCATCGTGGCCCGCTGCCACGAGGTGCGCAACGCCGAGAAACTGCGCAAGGCGGGCGCCGACAGCGTGATCTCGCCCGACTTCACCGGCGGCATGCGGATCGCCTCGAGCATGATCCGCCCCCACGTGGTGTCATTCCTCGACGAGATGCTGCGCTCCGAGCACAAGCTGCGGCTCGAGGAGGTGCTGGTGCCCGAGCGCTTCGAGCCCCGGGCCCTCGACACCCTGCGCCTGCGCAGCCCGAATTACGTGCTGCTGGCGGTGAGGTGCGGTGGCGACCTGGTGTTCAACCCGTCCGACGACTTCATGCTGGAGCCCGGCCAGCACGTGATCGTGATGGCCTCGCCCCAGGGCCGCCAGGAGCTGGAAGGCGCCTTGCTGCCCGCTTGAGCCCCGGCCCCCCCGGCACGGGGCGGCCGGGCGCTCAGATGTGGAAGTGGGAGACTTCGTCGCGCAGGTGCTGGGCCAGGCTTTCCAGGCGCTGGGCAGTGTTGGCGGTGTCGCGCACTGCCGCCGAGTTCTGCTCGGCCATCTGGGCGATGTGTTCAACGCTGCGGGCGATTTCGGTGCTGGCCGCGCCCTGCTCGCGCAGCGCCGCCGAAATGTCGGAAACCGCATCCACCACCTGGCTCGCGCCGGCGCGGATCTGCTCCATCGAGGCCCCGGCCCGCCCGGCCAGCTCGACGCCGCCCTCGACCCGCGTGACGCCCTCGTTCATCGTCTCCACTGCCAGCCGCGTGCCCTTCTGGATCGACGCCACCATGCCGGTGATCTCGTCGGTGGCCTTGGCGGTGCGCTCGGCGAGCTTGCGCACCTCGTCGGCCACCACCGCGAAGCCGCGGCCGGTTTCGCCGGCCCGCGCGGCCTCGATGGCCGCGTTGAGGGCCAGCAGGTTGGTCTGGTCGGCGATCTCCTTGATGGAGCTGACGATGGTGGAGATCTGCGCGGACTGCTCGCCCAGGTCCTGGATCACCGCTGCCGACTCACGCACCGAGCTGGCGATGAGCTCCATCTCGCCCACCGTCCTCGCCACCACCGCGCCGCCCTCCGACGAGATGCGGCCCGACGCCGACGAGATCCCCTCGGCCGAGGCCGCGCTGCTGGCGATCTCGGAGATCCCCACGGTCATCTCCTCGATGGCCGCCGCCATGCCGGTGGCCGCCGTGCTCTGCTGCTCGGAACCATCGGAGACGCGCGAGGCCGAACCGGCCAGCGCCACGGCAGCCCCCGCCACGTCGTTGGCGCCGGACTGCACCTTGCCGATCACCGCAGAGAAGGCGGCCGCCATCTCGTTGAACTGCCCAGCCACCAGGCGCAGCTCGTCGTTGGCCGTCAGCGCGATGCGGGCCCGCAGGTCGCCCGCGGCCAGCGCCTGGGCGCCGGCGCGCAGCTCGCTCACCGACTGCATCGTCGCGTAGCAGAACGCCGTCGCCAGATAAATCAGCACGAGGACAGCCACCACGGCGAGGCCCGCATGGAGGGCGAAGGAATGCCGGTGCGCCTCGAGGCGGGACTTGAGCAGGGTCTGCACGGCCGGGATCAGCTCGTCGTAACTCTTGGCGAAGCTCATGTCGATCGCCACCGTCAACATGTCGAAGTACGCCTGGGGCGCCATCTCGAAGTCGCCCTTCAGGACCTTCTCCCGCAGATGCTCGATGATCTTCGTGGTGTGCGCGTTGAACTCCTTCTCGAGGCGCTCGAGGGAGGGCTTCAGGCCCGGATTGGCGACGCCCGCCCGGTGCAGGTTTTCATTGACCGCATGCAGCACGAACTGCAGTTCGCCCAGCTGCACGCTGATGTCGTAGCGCTGCTGATCGCCGAGGGCCTTCGACGACAGCACGCCGGTCCCGAGGGCACGCAGGCGGCCGAGGCGCTCGCTCACGTCGGGAAGGCTGTGGAGCACGCCGCCGATCAGGTAGAAGCTGTCGGCCGACGGGTCGAGGCTCAGGCCACCATCGTCCCCCAGGTCGTGGAGGGCCTCCATGGCCTTGCCGATCAGGCGCGTGTGCGCCAGCACGCTGTCGCGCGGGGTCAGCTGCATGCCGCCGGTGCGCACGGCCTCCCAATCCTGGGTCACCAGCGTCCAGCGCTGCGCGGCAGACTGCGCCACACCGCCCGACAGGCCGGCCTCGGCCAGCTTCATCGCCTCGACGACCTCTTCGGTCTTCTTCTGGAGACGCGGGCGCATGGCCTCGTTGCCGCTCAGCACGCCCGACGACAGGCCGCGATGCTGCTGGAGCAGCTGGATCACCTTGAGGACGCGGGGCAGCCGCTCGCTGGCATCGAGCTCCTTCTCGGCATACACGATGCTCTCTCGGAGCGACACCGCCAGCTGGAACAGCAGGACACCGACCACCAGCAGGGCGATCAGCCCGAGCAGGGCAAACTTGGCCGGAAAACGCAGCCGGTTGAGCAGCAGGATCGCGGGGGCAAAAAGGGCTTTCATGGGATCTCCGACAGGCGTGCTGTGCCGAATGTGACAAACGTCACCGTTTATCGACCGCCCTGCCGGTGAACTTGAGGGCTCCCCGCTGCGGTAAACCCGCAGCCCGCAGCGTGCCCCTGCGTGCGCGGCCCCTAAGTGGCCAGCACCCCGTCACACAGCTGCAGCACCCGGTTGGCCCGGCCAGCCAGTTGCGGATCGTGGGTGACGATCACGAAGCCGGTGCCCTGCTCCTCGGCCAGCTCCAGCATCAGCGCAAACACCTTCTCGGCGGTCTGGCGGTCGAGGTTGCCGGTGGGCTCGTCGGCCAGCACGCAGGCCGGCCTGGTGACCAGCGCGCGGGCGATGGCCGCCCGCTGGCGCTCGCCGCCGGAGAGCTCGCCCGGCGTGTGCTCCAGCCGATGCCCCAGGCCCACCGCCTTCAGCGTCTCGGCGGCGCGGGCCAGGGCTTCATCACGCGGCAGGCGCCGCACGAAGAGCGGCATCGCCACGTTCTCGAGGGCCGAGAACTCGCCCAGCAGGTGGTGGAACTGGTAAATGAAACCCAGCGACTCGTTGCGCAGGCGGCCCCGCTCGGCATCCGAGATGGCCGAGAAGCTTCGGCCGAGCAGCTTCACCTCGCCGGCCGACGGCACGTCGAGCCCACCCAGCAGGTGCAGCAGCGTGCTCTTGCCCGAGCCCGACGAGCCGACCACCGCGACCCGCTCGCCCCGCGCCACCGACAGGCTCACCCCGCGCAGCACCTCGACCGCGTCGGCCCCCTCGCGGAAGGACTTCGACAGGCCCCGGCATTCGATCACCGGCTGATCCATCGGCACATCACTCATAGCGCAGGGCCTCCGCCGGGTTGAGCCGCGACGCGCGCCAGCTCGGATAAAGGGTCGCCACCAGGGTCAGCACGAAGGAGACGCTGGAGATCGTGATCACGTCGGCCCATTGCAGCTCGGAGGGCAGGTCGGAGATGTAATAGACGTCCTTGGCCAGGAACTGGATGCCCAGCGCCCGCTCGATGGCCGGCACCACCACGTCGATGTTCAGCGCCAGCGTGACCCCGCCGAGCACACCGAGCGCCAGCCCGATCAGCCCGATCAGCGCCCCCTGGATCACGAAGATCGCCATGATCGAGCCCGGGCTCGCCCCCAGGGTGCGCAGGATGGCGATGTCGGCCTGCTTGTCCTGCACCGCCATCACCAGCGTCGACACGATGTTGAAGGCCGCCACCGCGACGATCAGCAGCAGGATGATGAACATCACGTTCTTCTCGATCTGCACCGCGCGGAAGAAGTTGGCGTGGCTCTTCGTCCAGTCCGAGACCAGCGTGTCGGCGTCGATGTACTGCATCAGCTCCCGCGCCACCCGCGGCGCGGCAAAGAGGTCGTCGATCTTCAGGCGGACGCCCGAGACGCGGCTCTCCATGCGGTACAGCGCCTGGGCGTCCTGCAGGTGCACCAGGGCCAGGCTGGAGTCGTACTCGAACATCCCCACCTCGAAGATGCCCACCACCGTAAATTGCTTGAGCCGCGGCAGGATCGCCGCCGGCGTGACGAGGCCCTGGGGCGCGATCAGGGTCACCTTCTCGCCCAGCCCTACCCGCAGCGCCCGCGCCAGGTCGGCCCCCAGCACGATGCCGAAGCTGCCCGGCCGGAGATCCTCGAAGCGGCCGAAGCGCATGTGCTTCGCAAAATCCGCCACCTTGTCCTCTGCGTCCGGCAGCACGCCGCGGATCAGCGTGCCGCGCACCGTCTGGTCGAAGGACAGCATGCCCTGGGCCTGGACGAAGGGCGCCGCGGCACGCACCTGCGGGTGCTTCGAGGCGTCGTCGGCCACCCGCTGCCAGTTGCCCAGCTCGCCGTCGAAGCCGGAGATCTGCACGTGGGAGGCCACCCCGAGGATGCGCGTGCGCAGCTCGGTCTGGAAGCCGTTCATCACCGACAGCACCACGATCAGCGCCGCCACGCCCAGCGCAATGCCCAGCATCGAGACCAGCGAGATGAAGGAGATAAAGCGATTGCGGCCCTGCGCCCTCCGCCTGGAGCGGGTGTAGCGCAGCCCGACGAGGAATTCGTAGGACATCAGCAGTAAACCGGAAACGCCCGGGGACGGGCGAGGCCGCATTGTGCCGGAGTTGGCCGGCGCTGGGTACCTCGGCCAAGGGCACGGAATCGCTGCCAGCGTCAGGCCCTTCACGGCGCCGCCGCGACTCGGCGTGACAAGGCCACAAATCATTGTCATGCTGGCGCAAACCCCCCGGCATCCGCGGCCGGGCCCCTCGTCTGCGCCGGAAGAACCCATGACCCACAGGTTCCGCTTCGCCCTCGCCCTCGCCCTGCTGGCCGCTGCCCCCATCGCCAGCGCCCAGACCGCCACCGTCACCCACGCCACCGCGCTGCGCGAACACCCGGACGCCGGCGCCCGCAGCATCATGGAGATGCGCCGCCGGGCCAGCGTGCGCATCCTCGAAACCCGGCGCGACTGGATCCGGGTCGAGGCCGACGGCCAGCGCAGCGGCTGGATCCCCGAACGTGACCTCGACCTCAGCACCAGCGAAGCCTTCGCGGCCCTGCAGGCGACGGCTCCGCCCACCGCGCCGGAGCAGCCCCGTGCCCAGCCCCGCAGCCTCCCCCGCGCCGCAAACCACGCCCTGATCCTGCCCCTCGGCGGCGCAGGCTCCCCCGACGCCGCCAGCGCCACCGCCATCGCCCGCCTGATGGGCGTCCCCGACGCCAACATCCAGCAGCCCGCGGCGGCCGCCCTCGCCACCCCCGACGGCCTGCGCGAGGCGCTGGCCCATTTCGACGCCCGCATCGGCCACGGCGACCGCGCCCTGCTCTACCTCTCCGGCCCGGGCAGCCAGGCCAGCCAGGGCGGGCACTGCATCGAGACCGTGCTCACCCCCTCCGGCCAGGCCCTCGGCCTCGACGAGCTGTCCCGCTACACCAGCACCCTCGCCCAGAAGGCCGGCCGGCTGGTGGTGCTCGCCGACACCGGCCGCGGCGCCGGCGCGCCCCCCACCGGCCTCACGGGGCGCTTCGTGCCCGCCCCCTGCCGCGGTGACGCCCCACGGGCCGCCCCTCCCGGCCACAACACGCTGCTGATCCGCGCCAGCCGCGCAGGCGCCAATGCCTTCGAAGACAGCCGGGGCGGCCTCGCCACCCAGGCCCTGCTGGCCTGCCTCGACGGCCGCGCCGCACTGGAGAGCCGCAGCGGCCTGCCGGGCGGCGAAGACTGGCGCCACTGCGCCCAACAGCAGCTCGATGCCCGCCCCGGCAGGCAGCAGCTCAGCCTCGCCGGCAACCCGGCCCTCGCCCCGGCCCCCACGCGGGTGTCGGGCGACGGCACCGCCCCGGTAAGGCCTGCCGAGCTCCTCCAGGCGCTGCACGCCCAGCGCAGCGAAGACCGCCGGGTCGTCGCCACCCCGGCAAGCGCCGCCCGCCAGCTCACCATCAGCGGCCCGGCGGGTGGCTACCTTTATGTGCTGGGCGCCGACGACAAAGGCTTCACGCTGCTCCACCCGGCCGCGGCCTCCCTCGAACGCTTCGGCGGCCAGGCCACGGTGGCGCTGCCGCCCGGCCGACAGCGCATCCTGGCCCTCGTCACCGAAGCGCCTCGCAACTTCCTGCGGGCCGGCTTTGGCGGCAACGGCTCCTACGCCACCGCTCCCGCCGACGAGCGCACCCTGCGCGACCTGCCCCTGGAGCTCATCGAGGGCGACAACAGCCCCGCCTGCACCCGCGGCGAAACCCGCAACATGGGCACCGAGCAGGCGCGCCGCTGCTCCACCGCCTTCGGCTCGGCGATCGTCGACCTCCCCGCCGGGCGCTGAGACATCCCCCGCCGCCCGGCCGGGTGCCGACCAAGCTCGTCGATTTCCTTTAAGACCGACAGGCTGCTAGACTCGCGCCCCGGATTTTCGTTTTCCGATCCGGCACTTACCCGCATTCAACGGTTCCTGCCCATGCAGTTCCATCTCGTCCTGCCCGGTCTTGGCTGGGCCATCGTCCCCACGGCGGCCCTGCCCCCGCTGCCGGCCCTCGCCGCGCTGCTCGGCCACGCCCGCCACAGCTGGCAGCCCTCGAGCGCCCCCGAAACCTGGCTCGCCGCCCGCTTCGGGCTGGAGACCGGCCGCCTGCCCTACGCAGCCCTGCGCCGCGCCGGCGAAGCCACGCCGCCCGCCGCCGATGCCCACTGGCTGTGCGTCGACCCGGTGCACCTGCACTTCGCCCGCGAGCACCTGCTCCTCGCCGACGCCAGCATGCTGGGCATTGGCCGCGACGAAGCCGACGCGCTCATCAAAGGCCTCAACGAAACCTTCGCCGACATCGGCCGTTTCGAGGCCCCGACCCCCGAGCGCTGGTACGTGGCGCTGCCCGACGAGCCCCAACCCTTCTTCCACCCCATCGCCGACGTCAATGGCCGCCCGGTGCAGCTCTTCATGCCCGAAGGCAACGACATCGCCCGCTGGGCCCGGCTCACCAACGAGATCGAGGTGTGGCTCTACAATCACCCGGTGAATGCCGCCCGCGAAGCCGCCGGCCAGCGCAGCATCAACGGCGTCTGGCTGTGGGGTGCCGGCCCCCGCGAGCTGCCGCTGCGGGCCCCGGCCCGCCAGGTGCAGGCCGACACGCCCTTCACCCGCGGCCTGGCGCGCGCGGCGGGCGCCGACCTCACCCCGGCCGACCGTTTCCGGCCCCACGCCGAGGGCGGCTTCGCCCACGTCGACAGCCTCCACCTGCCCGCCCTGCGCCAGGACACCTCCGCCTGGCGGGCTGGCCTCGAAGCCCTAGAACGCGACTGGTTCGCGCCCCTCCTCGCCGCCCTCAAGGCCAAGCAGATCCGCCGGCTCGTCATCAGCGCCCCCGGCGACAAGCACAGCCTGCAGATCGAGGTCGAAGCCGCCGGCCTGTGGAAGTTCTGGCGCAAGCCACGGCCCCTCGCCGAGCTTCTCGCCACCGCCCCGCAAGTACAAGCACAGAATCCATGACCCGCATCCTGCCCCGCCCGGCCCCCGCCCGCGCCGTGACCCGCCTGATCGAGGCCGGCACCCATCCGCTGCTTGCCCGCATCTACGCCGCCCGCGGCATCGAGAGCCGCGACGAGCTCGACTACAGCCTCAAGTCGCTGCTGCCGCCGGCCCGCCTGAAAGGCGTGGATGACGCCGCCCGGCTGCTCGCCGACGCCATCGAGGCCGGCGCGCGGATGGTCATCGTCGCCGACTACGACTGCGACGGCGCCACCGCCTGCGCGGTGGGCATCCGCGCGCTCCGGGCCTTCGGCGCCGACGTCGGCTACCTCGTTCCCAACCGCTTCGAATACGGCTACGGCCTCACCCCGGCCATCGTCGAGCTCGCCATGGGCCTCGAGCCCGAGGTGCTGATCACCGTCGACAACGGCATCGCCAGCGTCGAAGGCGTCGCCGCCGCGCGCGACCACGGCATCGCCACCGTCATCACCGACCACCACCTGCCCGGCGACGAGCTGCCCGAGGCCGACGTGATCGTGAACCCCAACCAGCCCGGCTGCGACTTCCCCAGCAAGTCGCTGGCCGGCGTCGGCGTGATGTTCTACACCATGCTCGCCCTGCGCGCCGAGCTGCGCGAGCGTGGCGCCTTCGCGGGCAAGGCCGAGCCCAACCTGGCCGAGCTCCTCGACCTCGTCGCCCTCGGCACCGTCGCCGACGTGGTCAGGCTCGACCACAACAACCGCATCCTGGTGGCGCAAGGCCTCCAGCGCATGCGCGCCGACCGCATGCAGCCGGGCATCCGCGCGCTGTTTGCCGCGGCCGGCCGCGACGCCAGCAAGGCCACCAGCTTCGACATGGGCTTCGCCCTCGGCCCGCGCCTCAACGCCGCCGGCCGCCTCGCCGACATGTCGCTGGGCATCGAATGCCTGATCACCGACGACATGGGCCGCGCCCTCAACATCGCCCAGGAGCTCGACACCCTCAACCGTGAGCGGCGCTCCATCGAGGCCGACATGCAGCAGGAGGCGATGGCCGGCCTCGACGGCATCGACCCGGGCAGCCGCGCCAGCCTGACGCTCTTCCAGCCCGAGTGGCACCAGGGCGTGATCGGCATCCTGGCCGGGCGGATCAAGGAGAAATTCCACCGCCCCACCATCGCCTTCGCCCGCGGCAACGACGGCGAGGTGAAAGGCTCCGGGCGCTCCATCCCCGGCCTTCACCTGCGCGATGCCCTCGACCTCGTCACCAAGCAGGCGCCCGAGCTCATCCTGCGCTTCGGCGGCCACGCGATGGCCGCCGGCCTGACGATCCGCGAAACCGACCTGCCCCGCTTCGAGGCGCTCTTCGAGGAGGTGGTGCAGGGCCTGATCGACCCGGCCAACCTCACCCGCCGCCTCGAAACCGACGGCGCCCTCGAGGACAGCCTCTACAACCTCGAGACCGCTCGCCTGCTCGAGCGGGAGATCTGGGGCCAGGGCTTCGCCCCGCCGGTCTTCGACGACACCTTCCGGGTCGAGAACCAGCGCATCCTCAAGGACAAGCACCTCAAGCTGCAGCTCCGGAAGGGCAACACCCGCATCGACGCGATCCAGTTCAACCGCGCCGAGCCTGCCGGCCCCAGCATCCACGCGGCCTTCCGGCTGGCGGTGAATGAATACAACGGTGTCGCCGGCATCCAGCTGATGCTGGAGCATTTCGAGACGGCCTGAACCGCCCACCGGGCGTGAACGCAAAAAAACCCGCGCAAGCGGGTTTTTTGTGCTCATTGCTGTGCCAATGGGAGTAAGGCATCCGGGGCACCAGACGCGGCTGGCAGGCCCCGGGCTCTGGGCGTCCGGGCGTCGAACGATCAGTAACGACCGCCCCCACCATAACCACCACCACCGCCGCCGCCACTGCCACCGCCGGGCCCGCGTCGGCCACCACCGCCGCCGAAACCACCGCCCCCCGGGCCGCGCCGGCCACCGCCAAAGCCACCGCTCCGCGGCTCCTGCGGGCGGGCTTCATTGACCGTGAGATTGCGGCCATCCATGTTCTTGCCGTTGAGGGCGGCGATGGCCGCCTGTGCCTCCTGGTCCGAACCCATTTCGACGAAACCGAAACCCTTCGAACGGTTGGTTTCCCGATCCATGATCACCTGGGCCGAAACCACGGCGCCAAAATCGGCGAACATCTCTTCAAGGCGACTCTTGTCGACACTGTAGGCAAGGTTGCCCACATAAAGCTTAGTACCCAATTGACGCGCTCCATTCGTGAAAGGCGGCCAGAAAGAGGTCCGCTAAATCACACAATAGCAAGGCATTTCACGCGCGTCGAATGTTTTTATCCCTTTTGACAAGGGCCTGACGGAAGCCCCGCGGGGCGCCGGCTCACACCGCCAGCCAGCTCGCGCCGCCGGCCACCAGGATGAGCGCCGGCACGACAACGAAATACAGGCGCATCACGCTGCGCAGGCGCGAACCTTCCTCGACCAGCCCCATGTAATGGCGGATCACCAGCAGCCCCTTTGCGGCCACGATCAGCGCCACCACCAGCGCCGTGACCACCACCGGCCAGCCCTCCTCGCCCAGCCAGGCGCTGCCGAGGGTGAGGGCCACCAGGGCCAGCCACACCAGGGTGACGCTTCTTTCCTGCGTGTTCATGTCGGCCCCCTCAGCGCAGCACGTAAAGCAGCGGGAAAATCACGATCCAGGCCAGGTCGGTGGCGTGCCAGTAGAGCGTGGCGGCCTCCAGGCCTTCGTGGTCTTCCGCGCTGTAGGCGCCGAACTCGTTGCGCAGGATCACCCAGATCAGGCCCAGGCAGCCCCACACCACATGCACCAGGTGGTTGAAGGTGAGGTAGTAGTACATGGCCACGAAGCTGTTGCCGGTGCCGACGACGCCGTGGTCGATGTTCCAGCTGATCTCCCAGGCCTTGATGCCGAGGAAGGCCAGCCCGCCCAGCAGGGTACCGATCAGCCAGTTGCGGGCACCGCGCCGGTCGTTGCGCTGGATGGCCAGCAGCGCGCGCACCGCGAAGTAGCCGCTGGTCAGCATCGTCACGGTGTTGGCCACGCCGCAGGCGGTGTAGAGCATCGCCGGCCCGCGGTGGAAGTCTTCGGGGTGGGTGTATTTGAACCAGGCGTAGGCCAGGAACATCAGCGCGAACTCGGACAGCTCGCACAAGATGCCCACCCAGATGCCCCGGTTGCCGGGCACCGTGCCCTTGAGCTCGGTCGATGGCGGCACCATCGAGCCCATTGCGCCCATCGACTTCATCGCCAGCTCCATCGTGCATGCTCCCTTAGATGGCGCCAGCAAAGACCGCAAAGCGCCCATCCCGCACCCTACAGGCTTATCGGTGCGTGCAGCGCTGCAAATTATTCTGCCGATTGACAACCATCAAGGATCGCCCCACTCGCCGCCGAGGGGCCCTGCGCAGCGCTTATTTCCTTGCGTGGGGGTTGAGGAAACCCCGCATCCAGCGGGTGAGGCGCGGCATCACCACCCAGGTCATGGTCATCACGATGAGCGCCGTGAGCAGCGCCGTGCGGGGCAGGAAAGGCAAGCCCTGCAGGTAGGGCGCCACGAAGTACAGGAAGAAGGACACCGTCGGGAAGATCCCCAGCCAGGTCACCAGCGCCATGCGGGCCCGCGGCGGGTGCATCGAGGCCGGCACCACCGCCGGCGCAAACCAGGCCTCCAGGCCCGACAGGCTGCGGTAGTCGGGCTCGGCCTCGGCCACCTCGCGCATCCGTGCGTGGATGGCGGCCCGGGCCGGGCAGGCGTCCCAGGCGGCGAGATCGGCTTCGGAGGCGAAGTTGACCACCACCTGGTAGTCGCCGCCAGGGGCTTCCGGCGGCAACAGGTCGGCGGCGAGAAAGCCCTTGCTGGCCCGCATCTGGCCGAACATCTCGCGGACCAGCGCCTCGTAGGCCGCTTCGTGGCCCGGCCTGGCGCGCCGGCGGGCGATGCGGGTCACATGGCCGGGCGTGGCCGGGGCGCTGGCGGAGATGTTCTGGGTGGCTTCCATTTTGGGCTTTCCTGACGAAACAAGGCGGAGGCCGGCCCACCACACCTCGGCGGGCCGGAGAGACTTACACGTTGGCGATCGACACCGCGCGGCTGTTGAGGTAGGCCTCGAGGGCCTCCGGGCCGCCTTCCGAGCCGTAGCCGGAGTCCTTCACACCGCCGAAGGGCATCTCGGGCAGCGGCAGCGCGGGCTGGTTCACCCACAGCATGCCGGCCTCGATGCGCTGGCTGAGCAGGTGGGCGTTCTTCAGCGAACGGGTGAAGGCGTAGGCGGCGAGGCCATAGGGCAGGCGATTGGCTTCGGCGATGGCTTCTTCGAGGGTGTTGAAGGCGCGGATCGCCGCCACCGGGCCGAAGGGCTCGTCGTTGAAGACCTTTGCGTCGAGTGGCACGTCGATGAGCACCGTGGGCGCAAAGAAGTTGCCCGCCTCGCCGATGCGCGCGCCGCCAGTGGCGACCGTCGCGCCGCGCTCGACGGCGTCTTCCATCAGGCTGGTCATCGCGACGACCCGGCGCGGGTTGGCCAGCGGGCCCATCTGGGTGCCTTCGGCGAGGCCGTCGCCCACCTTCAGGGACTGGGCGTGGCGGGCCAGCGCGGCGGCGAAGTCGTTGCGGACGCTCTCGTGCACCAGGAAGCGGGTCGGCGAGATGCACACCTGGCCGGCGTTGCGGAACTTGGCCGCGCCGGAGCTCTTCACCGCCAGTTCGAGGTCGGCATCTTCGGCGACGATCACCGGGGCGTGGCCGCCCAGCTCCATCGTGACCCGCTTCATGTGCTGGCCGGCCAGCGCGGCGAGCTGCTTGCCGACCACCGTCGAGCCGGTGAAGCTGATCTTGCGGATCACCGGGTGGGGAATCAGGTAGCCGGAGATCTCGGCCGGAGTGCCATACACCAGGCCGACCACGCCGGCCGGCACGCCCGCATCGACGAAGGCGCGCAGCAGCGCCGCCGGTGCCGCCGGGGTCTCCTCGGGCGCCTTGACGATGATCGAGCAGCCGGTGGTGAGCGCCGCCGACACCTTGCGCACGGCCTGGTTGATCGGGAAGTTCCACGGCGTGAAGGCCGCCACCGGGCCCACCGGGTCCTTGATCACCAGCTGGCGCACGGCCGGGTTGCGGCTCGGCACGATGCGGCCATAGATGCGCATGCCCTCGTCGGCGAACCACTCGATGATGTCGGCGGCGGCCATCGTCTCGATCTTCGCCTCGGCCAGCGGCTTGCCGTTCTCCTGGGTGAGGATGGCGGCGATGCCTTCGGCCCGCTCGCGCATCAGCCCGGCCGCCCGCCGCATGATGCGGCCGCGTTCGATGGCCGGCACGTCGCGCCAGGCCTCGAAGCCCTTCTGCGCGGCGGCCAGCGCCCGGTCGAGGTCGGCGATGCCGGCGTGGGCGACGCGGCCGATCTCGGCGCCGGTGGCCGGGTTGAAGACGGGCAGCGTGCGGCCATCGGCGGCGTCCTGCCATTGACCATCGATCAGCAGCTGGGTGTTCGGGTAGCTCATTCGGCAATCCTTTTCGGTTGGGGGGTCAGCAGCGGGCGATTGTCGGGCAACACTCGCCGGCCGGTCCAGCACAACGCGGCAGTTCAGGCCGGGCAGCCGCCGCGGCCCTGGCGCAGCTGGCCGAGGGATTTCTTCAGGCCGCCGATGACCTCGCTCAGCACCCGGTGCTGGGCGTGCCAGATCGGCGCCGCGGCGATCGCCTGGTCGGCCGTCTTGAGCGCCCGGCGGAACAGCTCGTTCTCGACACGCAGGCGCTCGATCTCGTCCGCCGCCTGGTCGCGCAGGGCATTGTGCTCGGGGTTCACACGAAGGGTTTCGACGATGTCCATTTTGTTGTCCTCTCTTGCCGGGGTCGCCGCGCTCCCGGGTTCGGGAGACAGGCGCGGCCCTCTGATGGATTGCAGTCTAGGGCGCCGCAACCCATATTTGAAATTTATAATCTGCATTTGACCCATAATTAAAGCAGATCACTTATGGACACCCACCCCACCGACCTGCGTCGCATCGACCTCAACCTGCTCGTCTCGTTGGACGCGCTGCTGGCCGAGTGCAACGTCACCCGCGCCGCCGAGCGCCTCCACCTCAGCCAGCCCGCCCTGTCGGCCCAGCTCGCCAAGCTGCGCCAGATCTTCGGCGACCCGCTGCTGCTGCCCGCCGAGACCGGTCGCGGCATGACGCCCACCGCCCGCGCGCTGGCCCTCGGCGCCCCGCTGCGCTCGGCACTGAAGGACCTCGAGGCGGTGGTCTGCCACCAGCCGAGCTTCGACCCCTTCGCCGACGTGCGCACCTTCCAGATCGCCGTCAACGACAACGCGATGACGGTGATCGGCCTGCCGCTCATCGAGAAGCTCGCCGCCCACGCCGGCCCCGGCGTGCGCATCGCCTTCCGCACCCCCGAGGTGGCGCTGATCGCCAGCCAGATGGAGCGCGGCGAGGTCGACCTGCTGATCGCCACCGAACGCCTGGTGCCCGGCAACATGAAAACCCGCCCGCTCATCGACGGCCGCTTCGTGATGGCCCAGCGCAAGGGCCACCCCCGCGGCACCGGCCCCCTCGACCTCGACGCCTACTGCACGCTTCAGCACGTGCTCGTCGCCGAGATCGGCGGGCGCCTGAGCGGCTATGTGGACGAGGCCCTCGACAAGCTCGGACGCCGCCGCAACGTGGTGCTTTCAGTCGAAAAATTCATGCTTGTGCCCGAAATCCTGCGCAATTCCGACTATGTCTGCACCTTGCCCGCCACCCTGATCACCCGCTTCGCCGGGGCCCCTCGACATGTTCGAGCTGCCCTACGACGACAAGGGCTTCCGCCTCGGCATGGCCTGGCACCCGCGCAACCACGCCGACCCGGCCGTCAGCTGGCTGCGGGATCTGGTGCTGCGACTCGTGCAGGGGTGAAGCCGGCCCACCGGGCGATACCCGAAGCGGGTGATGCAACAAAATTCAACAGATCATGATGAGTTCATTAATAATGCGGCCTTGGCCGTCGGTGGCCCCTGGCCGCTCCCCATGATCCACACATAGAGAAGACACAGCGTGCAGCTTCACGACACTCTCGATGCAATGCCCTCCCGGGGCGAATCCCGCCGGTCGGGCAGCGCCCGTTTCCAGCCCCGGCTGCGCCGTCCGCTCGCCGCGCTGGCCCTCCTCCTCGGCGCCGCCGGCCCCGGCCTCGCGGCGGACGACTACATCTACGTGGTGCGCGCGGGCGACAGCCCCTGGAACATCACCACCCGCTACCTCAAGTCCATCGACCACTGGCCGCAGCTCCAGCAGTACAACCGCATCATCAGCCCGGAAGCCATCCCGCCCGGCACCCAGCTGCGCATACCCGTCGGCTGGCTGCGCAGCCGCGCCCGCCCGGTGCGGATCACCGAACTCCAGGGCCAGGTCGAGGTGCTCAACCGCGGCGTCGCGCAGATGCTCGAGCGCGGCATGACCATCGTCGAGGGCAGCCTGCTGCGCACCGGCGCCAACGGCAGCCTCACGCTGCTCCTGCCCGACGGCAGCCGCAGCCTCGTCGGCCCCGACACCGAGCTGCGCCTGAGCGCCGCCCGCCAGGTCGAAGCCTCAAACGGCGGTCAGATCAAGATGGAGCTGCTGCGCGGCTACGTCGAGAACAAGGTCACCGACAAGCGCAAGAGCGGCGGGCGCTTCGTCATCGACACCCCGTCCGGCGTCACCGCGGTGCGTGGCACCCGCTTCCGCGTCACCGAAGCCGGTCAGGTGCTGCGCACCGAAACCCTCGAAGGCGAAGTCGAGCTGCGCAACCGCGCCGGCCGCCGCATCATGAAGGCCGGCACCGGCATCAGCGCTCCGGCGGGCCAGCCCCCCGGCGTCGCCCAGGCCCTGCTGCCGGCGCCCCGCCTCGACGCCCTGCCCGAGCGCATCGACCGCCTGCCGGTCAGCCTCGAGCTCCCGGCCGTCGCCGGCGCCGTCCGCTACCGCACCCAGTTCGCCCCCGACGCCGGCTTCTCGGTGATCGAATCCGATCAGCTCGCCAGCCGGCCCCAGGCCCGCGCCCCGGCCGAGCTCCCCGATGGCGAACACCGCATCCGCGTGCGGGCCATCGCCGACAACGGCCTCGAAGGCTTCGATGCCGAGCGGAGCATCGTCATCGACGCCCGCCCCGAGCCGCCCTTCCCCAGCCAGCCGGCGCCCGACAGCGTCGTCACCGACGACGCCCCCACCTTCCGCTGGGCGAAGGTCGCCGACGCCACCCGATACCACTTCCAGCTCGCCACCGACGCCGGCTTCCAGCAGCGCATCGCCGAGCCGGACGGCCTCACCGAAGCCCAGTTCACGCTGCCCGACGGCCTCGCCCCCGGCGCCTACTTCTGGCGCGTCGCCGTCAGCACCGCCGCCGAAGGCCGCGGCCCCTTCTCCGACCCGCAGGGCTTCCGGCGGCCGCCCCCCGGCCCCCAGGCCGAGCCGCCCCGCCTCGGCATCGGCGGCCTCGAACTCCGCTGGCGGGCCAGCGGCGCCGACCACCGCTACCAGGTCCAGCTGAGCACCGACCCGGCCTTCGCCAGCCCCGAGCACGACCTCCAGACCGACAGCCCGGCCCTGTCGATGGACGCGCCGGCCCCCGGCGTCCACCACGTGCGCATCCGCAGCCTCGAGCCCGGCAACCCGCCCGGCCCCTGGGGCAAGCCGCAACAGATCGAGATCCCGCGCGACTACTGGAAAACCCTGCTGCTCGTGCTGCCCGTGCTCTTCTTCGTGCTGTGAGCCCGAAGTCGCCGATCCGCCGGTGGCTGCAGGCGCGCACGGGCTGGCTTCTGGTGATCGTCCCGACCGCCCTGGCGGTGCTCGCCAACCCGAGCCCGCTGGAGCGCCTCGACCTCCTGCTGTATGACGCCATCGAGCCCCTGGTGGCGCCCGCCCCGGCCGCCGAGCCCCAGGCGGTGATCGTCGCCATCGACGAGCGCAGCATCGCCGCCCTCGGCCGCTGGCCGTGGGACCGCGACGTTCACGGCCGGCTGCTCGACCGACTGGGCGAGGCTGGCGTCGCGGCGGTCGGCATGTCCATCCTGTTCACCGAGCCCGGCGC
>JAKLLM010000015.1 GCA_023150125.1 Zoogloea sp. | reverse complement strand
GGCAGCACCAGGCCGAGTTCGCCCGTGTGGCCGGCCACGATGCGCCGCTTGCGCCAGCGGGTGAGGCCGCTGCGGGGGTCGAACTGGCGCCCGCCCCAGCGCCCGCCGGCCAGCGCGCCGAGCACGCCGCCCAGGGTGTTGCAGCCCACGTCCACGTTGGACGGAACCCGGCTGGGCAGGAAGTTCTGCAGGGTCTCCACCGACAGGCTGAGCAGGAAGCAGCCGACGATCGCCCCCAGCACCGCCCAGGCCCGCGGCAGCCGCCCCATCAGCGCGGCGGTGAGCGCGAAGCTGAAGGGCACGATGCCGATCACGTTAACGGTGAGGTCGACCCAGGTGTAGTAGCGCGGCCACGGCAGGGTGAGGAACTCGAACACCGGCAGCCCCGGGTCGCGCCAGCCGGCAAAGGGGTGCAGGCAGGCGTAGACGATCAGCAGCCCGATGGAGGCAGCGACGTAGGCGGCAAGGGGGGAGCTGCGGTAATGCGCGGGCATGGGGGCGGAGAATGGCGCGGTGGCTTCATTCTAGCCGCTGGGCGGGGGCTGGCGCCGGCGGCCGTCGGTGTGTGTATTGCCCGGGGCCGCCGGGCCGGGCTGCGGCGACGCTTCGGCAGCGGGGAGGCGCCGGCCCGCGGGGCTCAGCCGTGCCGGAAGACGCCCGGCAGGCGTGCCGTCAGGGCGTCCCAATCCACCGCGTCGAGGGTGTTCTTGACCAGCAGGCCGAGGTCGGTCTCGCCTTCCATCAGCAGGCGGCGGCTGAAGAAGAGGGTGTCCGGGTCTTCCTCGCGGAGGGCCAGGGCGAGGTAGTCGCGGGTGGTGGCGGAGATCGTCAGGTCGGGCTGGCGCGCGTCGAAGAGCGGGCGGAAGCCGCGCGGGGTGAGGGTGAAGCGCAGGGCCAGGCCGGCGTCGGTCACCTTGAGCAGCAGGCGCTTGCCGGTGAGGGGCTCGAGCGGCTCGCGGGGCAGGATGCGGCCCAGCGCCAGGTTGAGCCCGCCGATGAGGGCGAGGGTGGGCGGTAGCTGGGGCAGGCGGGCGCCGACCCGGGCGAAGGGGCCGGGCAGCGTGAAGGCGGGGATTTTCATGGGCAGGGCCGTTTGTAGGTTGAAGGTCCGGCTTCAGTGGATGACCAGCTGCTCGACCCCCGGCCGGCCGTGCCAGAAGCCGTTGCAGGGGGCCTCGGGGAGCAGCGGGATGGCGTCCTGCAGGGCGTCGAGGGGCGGGACGAGGCCGTCGAGGGCGTTGCGGAAGAGCTGGATGATCTGGCCGGTGTTGTCGCCCTGGGGGCTGATGCGCAGGATGTCGAGGCCGTCGGCGACCACCGCGGGGAGGTCGGCGAGCAGGGTGTGCACGTGGGCCGACTGGGTCTGGATGCCGTTGAGGGTGAGGAAGGGCGCGCCTTCGCGGGTCTTCAGCGGGATGCCGTCGGCGAACTCGAGGCAGCGGAACTCGCAGCTGTCCTTCTGCAGGTTGTAGTGGCGGGCGGTGAAGCAGCGCGCCGAATAGGCCAGCGGCAGGCGGCCGTGGGCGAAGATCTCGACCTCGATGTCTCGGCCGAGGCCGGCGCGGAGCTCGGCGATCTGCTGGCGCGACATCTCGGGCGGGGCGACCCAGCGGGTCGCGCCGAGGTCGGCGAAGATGCCCAGGGTGGCCGGGTTGAAGATGTTGAGGGTCGGGCCGGCGATCCAGTTGCGGGCGGGGCTGTCGCCGCCGCTGAGGAGGTGCGCGGCGCCCATGTCGTTGGCTTCAACGCGGAAGCGGCCGTTGTCGATGATGCGGCGCAGGGTTTTGAGGTCGGATTCGGATTCGACAAGCACCTGGCTCGACAGCACGACTTCCTTGCCGGCGGCGGCGAGCATCTCGGCCACCTCGAGCCAGTCGGGCAGGCGCAGCTCGTGGCGCCGCGAGCAGACGGTCTCGCCGAGGTAGACGATATCCACCGGCGCCTCCGCCATGTCGGCGTAGAAGGCGAGGGTGGACTGGCGGGGCCAGTAGTAGAGCAGGGGGCCGAGGGCGAGTTTCATCGGGCTCATTTCCAGGGGCGGTAGTAGGCGCCGAGGGTGTGGCTCTGGCCTTCGGACACCTTGTTGAGGTCGGCCATCCAGGCCGGTTCGATGCGGAAGGGCTGCTTGCCCTGCTGCAGGCGGTCGATGGCGGCGCGCCACACCTGGGTGACCTGGGCCACGTAGGCGGGGCTGCGCTGGCGGCCTTCGATCTTGATCGCCGAGATGCCGATGCGGGCCAGCTCGGGCAGCAGCTCGAGGGTATTGAGGCTGGTGGGCTCCTCGATGGCGTAATAGGTCTCGCCGTTCACGTCGAAGCGGCCCTTGCACAGGGTGGGGTAGCCGGCCCGCTCGCCGTCGGCGAAGCGGTCGATGAGGATGCCGTTGAGGCGCGTCTCCATGCCCTTCGGGGTCTGCTCCCAGCGCACGTGCTTGCCGGGCGAGCAGGCGCCCTGGCAGTTGGGCGACTCGCCGGTGGCGTAGGCCGACAGGGCGCAGCGGCCCTCGACCATCACGCACAGCCCGCCGAAGCCGAACACCTCGATCTCGACCGGGGTGTGGGCGATGAGCTGCTCGACCTGCGCCAGCGAAAGCACCCGCGGCAGCACCGCCCGCGAAATTCCGAAATGTCGGTGGTAGAAATTGACGGCGTCGTAGCTGGTGGCCGAGCCCTGCACCGACAGGTGCAGGCGCAGCGTGGGGTGAACCTTGCGGGCGTAGGCCATCAGGCCCGGGTCGGCCAGGATGATCGCGTCGACGCCCGCCTCGGCGGCGCGGTCGACGGCGGTGGTCCAGTTCTTCCAGTTGTCGGCCTGGGGGTAGGTGTTGAGGGCCACCAGCACCTTGCGGCCGCGCTGCTGGGCGTAGCGCACGCCCTCGGCGATGGCCTTGTCGTCGAAGTTGAGGCCGCTGAAGTTGCGGGCGTTGGTGGCATCCTTGAAGCCCAGGTAGACGCAGTCGGCACCGTGGTCGACGGCGGTCTTGAGGGCGGGGAGGCTGCCGGCGGGGCAGACCAGTTCGATGGGGCGCGCGGGAGTCATGGGCGAGGGTGGGCAGGGAAAACGCGGGGGGATTTTGGGCGGCGCGCCGCCTTCGGGCCTTGACCACGGTCAATGGTCCTGCGGCGAGGCCTGTCTGCCCCTGTTCGGGTCATGGGCATTCGGCGGCGCTCAGGGCATACTGAGACGTGTGCGTCATATCTGAGTCGGATCCACCATGCCATCCTTGCGTCGTCGCGCCATTTCCCTCGGGTTGGGGGGCTCCCTGCTGCTGGCCGCGGCCGGCTGCAACCGCAGCAGCCGCGAGCCGATCAAGTTCGCCACCAACCCCTGGCCCGGCTACGACCCCCTCTACGTGGCCCGCGACAAGGGCTATTTCGACGAGGTCGGGCTCGACGTCACGCTGGTCGACCTCACCTCCCTCGGCGCCTCGCGGCGGGCCTTCGAGCGCGGCCAGGTGGACGGCTGCGGGGCCACGCTGGTGGAGATCCTGCTGACCGCCGACCAGTCCGGCACGCGCCCGCAGATCGCGGCGGTGGTCGATTATTCCAACGGCGCCGACGTGCTGGTCGGCGAGGCCCGCATGGCCGGGCCGGCCGACCTGCGCGAGCGCCGGGTGGCCATCGAGCCTGGCACGCTGCACATCCAGCTGCTGGCGCTGGCGCTGGCCTCCGCCCACCTGTCGGTCCGCGACGTGATCCTCGTGCCGATGCCCCAGAACGCCATGCCCAGCGCGTTCGCCGAAGGCCTGGTGAGCGCCGCGGTGTGTTTCCCGCCCGAGTCCAACCGCATCCTCGAGGCCGGCGGCAAGGTGCTGTTCCACAGCGGCCAGGTGCCCGGGCAGGTGGTCGACACCCTGGTCTTCGACGGCGCTTTCGTGAGCCGCCGCGGCCCCGACGTGCCGGCCTTCGTGGCGGCCTACTACAAGGCCGTCGGGCTGATGGCCAGCCAGCCCGACGAGGCCCATGCCATCATGGCCCGCCGCGAGAACATGAGCGTCGACGAGCTGCGCCAGACCATGTCCGGCGTGCATTTCGTGTCCCGCACCGAGCAGCCGGCCCTGCTGGCGCCCGGTGGCCCGGTCGAGCGCTCCCTCGACGAGCTGCAGGGCGCGATGATGGCCCTGGCCCAGCTGCGCCAGGTCCGCAACCTCAAGGATTTCCTGATCGCCCGGGAATTCCTGGCGGCCGAAGGCGGAGTCCTGACATGAGCCTTGCCCGCGCGTCGGCATCCCGCCGGGGCGCCCGGTGGCGCTGCGGATGAGTGGCGTCTTCGTCTCGCTGCGCTGGCGGCTGGTGGTGCCGCTGCTGGCCTTGTGGGCGATCGGCATCGTGCTGCTCGTCAGCGTGGTCTATGCGAGCATCCTCGAGCGTTTCCAGACCCTCATCGAAGAGCGCGCCGACGGCATCGTCGCGGCCGTCTGTTCGGTCGCCGAAACCGCCCGCGACCCGGCCGACCTGCGCCGCTTCCTGTCGTCCCTCGGCGCGGCGCGGGACGTGCGGCGGGTTGCGCTGGTGGCCGGCCGGCCGCTCCGGGTGGTGGCCTCCAGCGACCACAGCTGGCACGACCAGCCCCTCGCGGCGCTGCCCGACCCGGCCCTCGCGGAGGCCATCGAGCGCGTCAAGGCCGGCCGCAAGGCCGAGCGCCGGCTCGATGGCACGCGCCGGGTGCTCGAGGTGCTCGAACCCGTGCTGCTCGTCGACGACGGCCACGAGAACGGCCGGCTGGCCGATGGCGTGCTGCTGCTGCGCCTCGACGCGTCGGCCCTGTGGTGGGCGGCCCGGGATACCGTGCTGTCCCTCAGCCTGTGGCTGGGCGGCATCCTCAGCGCGGTGGCCGGGCTGATCCTGCTGATGGTGTCGCGCTACGTGCTGCGCCCGGCCGACGAGATCCGGGCCGCCCTCGGCCGGCGCCAGGCCGGCGGGGTCGACATCGACGTGCCGGTCGGCCGGCGCGACGAGCTCGGCGAGCTCGCCGCCGCCCTCAACGAGATGCTGGACACCCTGCGCACCCGCAACCGCCAGCTCGCCCGCGCCCGCGACCAGCACCTCGCGATGCTTGAAGGCTTCCCGCACCTCGCCTGGCGCGCCAACGTGAAGGGCGACTGCGACTGGTTCAACCGGGCCTGGCTCACCTTCACCGGGCGTACGCTGGAGCAGGACGCCAACGGCGGCTGGCTCGAGGCGCTCCACCCGGACGACCGGGAGGGCTGCCTCAGCGCCTACCGGCGCGCCTTCGAGGCCCGCGAATCCTTCGTCCTCGAATACCGCCTGCGGGCGGCCGACGGCAGCTACCACTGGATCGCCGACCACGGCGCCCCGATCCACGACGCCGACGGGCTGTTCACCGGCTACGTGGGCTCCTGCTACGACCTCCAGCCGGCCCGCGACCACGCCCGCGACATCAAGCGCATGACGCGCCTCTACCACGCCCTCTCCGACACCAACAAGGCGATCGTGCATACCCGCGACGCGGCCACCCTGCTGCCCCAGGTGTGCCGCATCGCGGTCGAGTTCGGCGAGCTCGACCTGGCCTGGATCGGCTTTCCGCGCGGTGCGAAGCGCGCGCTGGTGGTGGAGGCCATCTACCAGCGCGCCGGCCGCAAGCCCATTCCGCCGGAGCAGCTGCGCTGCCGCCAGCCGCTGGATGCGCTGCTCGCCCGGCCGCTGATCGTCAATGAACCCGAGGCGGCCCCCGGCGCCGCGGCCTGCGAGGGCTGCGTCGCCCGCGATCCAGACAGCTCCTTCGCCTTCTTCCCGATCCGCATCGCCGATGGGGGCGCCGACGCCGACGGTGTGCTGGCGCTGCGCAAGGACGAGCGCGGCTTCTTCGACGAGCACACCGTCCGTCTGATCGAGGAGCTCACCGCCGACGTCGCCTTCGCGCTGCGCAGCTACCGCCGCGAGGACGTCCTGCGCCTCGCCGCCAAGGTCTTCGAGAACAACTCCGAGGGCATCGTCATCAGCGACTGCGCGCGCCGCGTGGTGATGACCAACCGGGCCTTCGCGACGCTCACCGGCTACGACGAGGAGAGCGTCCGGGGCTCCGTGCTCGAGCTCTTCGACCCCCCGCACCACCCCGAGGGCTTCGTCGAGATGGTCCGCGAGCAGGCCGCCGAGGCCGGTGCCTGGCAGGGCGAGGTGTGGCTCCGCCGGGCGAGCGGCGAAACCTTCCCGGCGGCCCTGTCGCTGAGCGTGGTGCACAACGACGAGGGCCAGGTGACGCACTACGTGGCGGTGTTCTCCGACGTCAGCCAGCAGAAGGCCGACGAGGCGCGCATCCGCTTCCTGGCCAGCCACGACTTCCTCACCGGCCTGCCGTCCCGCGCCGAGCTCGCCACGATGGCGGCCGAGGCCAGCGCCCTGGCCGACCGGCGGGGGCGCCGGCTGGCCCTGTGCTTCCTCGACCTCGACCGCTTCAAGAACGTCAACGACACCCTCGGCCACCACGTCGGCGACCAGCTGCTGATCGAGGTCGCGCGGCGCCTCGAGTCGGTGCTGCGCCCCGGCGAGAGCGTGCTGCGCCACGGCGGCGACGAGTTCGTCGTGCTGATCCCCGAGGGCGACGACGGCGCCGGGCTGCGTGCCGGCGCCACGCGCCTGCTGGCGGCCCTCGACGAACCCTTCCGGCTGGCCGGCTGCGAGTTCAGCCTGTCCACCAGCGTCGGCGTGGCGGTCTACCCCGACGACGGGCGGGACGCCGAGATCCTCCTCGACCGGGCCGACATGGCGATGTACCGGGCCAAGGAGGCGGGCCGCAACGGGGTCGAGTTCTTCACCCCGGGCATGGACTCGGTGGGCAGCGAGCGCCTGTCCCTCGAATACGCCCTGCGCGGCGCCCTCGACCGCGACGAGCTGGTGCTGCATTACCAGCCGCTGATGTCGGCCGACGGCCACCTGGTGGGGGCCGAGGCGCTGGTGCGCTGGCGCCACCCCGAGCTGGGCCTGCTGCTGCCGGGGCGCTTCATCCCGATCGCCGAGGAGAGCGGGCTGATCCTCAGCATCGGCAACCGGGTGCTCCACGCGGTGTGCGCCCAGCTCGCCGCCTGGCGGGCCGCCGGCCTGCCGCTGGTGCCGGTGGCGGTCAACATCTCGGCGCTGCAGTTCCGCCGTGCGGATTTTGTCGACAGCGTCGCCGCGGCGCTGCACCGCCACGACATCCCCCCCGCGCTGCTGACCCTCGAACTCACCGAGAGCATGGTGATGCGCGACGTCGAGCAGGTCGCCCGGCAGCTCTCCGAGCTGAAGGCCCTGGGCGTATCGATCGCCATCGACGACTTCGGCACCGGCTATTCCAGCCTCGCCTACCTCAAGCGTTTTCCCCTCGACAAGCTCAAGATCGACCAGTCCTTCGTGCGCGAGATCAACGCCGGCCCCGAGGACCGGGCCATCGTCGCCTCCATCGTCGGCCTCGGCCACAACCTGGGCCTCGAGCTGGTCGCCGAGGGCGTCGAGACCGAGTCGATGGCCAGCACCCTGCGCCAGCTCGGTTGCGACGCGCTGCAGGGCTGGTGCTACGGCCACGCCGAGCCGGCCGAGGTCTTCGCGGCGCGCCTCGGGCCGGCGGCCTGACGCGCCACGCCCGGGGCCTGTTCTTCGTCCCGCACGGGGCGCCCCTTCATCCTATAATCCGCGGATTCTTCAACGCTTTTCCCCTGTCCGCGCATGCTGCTCTGGTTCGTCATCGTCTATTGGCTGATCTCGGTGGCCATTGGCCTGTTTGCCGCCACGCGGGTGCACAACACCAAGGATTTCGCGGTGGCCGGGCGGCACCTGCCGTTCTACATGGTCACCGCCACGGTGTTCGCCACCTGGTTCGGCTCCGAAACCGTGCTCGGCATCCCGGCGACCTTCCTCAACGAAGGCCTCCACGGCGTCGTTGCCGACCCCTTCGGCTCGTCGATGTGCCTGATCCTGGTCGGCCTGTTCTTCGCCGCGCCGCTCTACCGCATGAACCTGCTGACCATCGGCGACTTCTACAAGAAGCGCTACGGGCGGGGCGTCGAGGTGCTCACCACACTGGCCATCGTGGTCTCCTACCTGGGCTGGGTGGGGGCGCAGATATCGGCCCTCGGGCTGGTCTTCAACGTGGTGTCGGGCGGCGAGATCAGCAAGCTGGCGGGCATGTGGATCGGCTCCCTCACCATCCTCGTCTATACGCTCTACGGCGGCATGTGGGCGGTGGCGGTCACCGACTTCCTGCAGATGATCATCATCGTGATCGGCATGCTGTGGATCGGCGGCGAGGTGAGCGGCATGGCCGGTGGCGTCGGGGTGGTGGTGGACCACGCGATGAACAACGGCAAGCTGAGCTTCCTGCCGCCTGCCGACCCCAAGGAGGTGATCGCCTTCATCGCTGCGGCGGTCACCATGATGCTCGGCTCCATCCCCCAGCAGGACGTCTTCCAGCGGGTGCAGTCGGCCAAGTCCGAGAAGATCGCCGTGTGGGGCTCGGTGCTCGGCGGCGGGCTGTATTTCGTGTTCGCCTTCGTGCCGATGTTCCTGGCCTACTCGGCGACCCTCATCGACCCCGACATGGTGGCCCGGCTGATCAAGTCGGACTCCCAGATGATCCTGCCCGAGCTGGTGCTCACCAAGGCCCCGCTGGTGGCCCAGATCCTCTTCTTCGGCGCGCTGCTGTCGGCCATCAAGAGCTGCGCCTCGGCCACCCTGCTGGCGCCCTCTGTCACCTTCACCGAGAACATCCTGCGCCCGGCGCTGCCCCACCTCACCGACCGCAAGCTGCTGTTCTGGATGCGCGTGGTGACTTTCATCTTCACGCTGCTGGTCACCTTCTACGCCATGTATTCCAAGGCCAGCATCTTCAAGATGGTCGAGAACGCCTACCAGATCACCCTGGTCTCAGCCTTCGTGCCCCTGGTGTGCGGCCTCTACTGGCGGCGGGCGACCAACCAGGGCGCGCTGCTGGCCATCTTCCTGGGCATCTCGGTGTGGCTGGCGGTGCACCTGGCCGGCGGTGACGACCCCTACGTGCCGGCCCAGCTGGCCGGACTCATCGCCAGCGCGGTGGGCATGGTGCTCGGCTCGCTGGTGAAGCAGTTCGTCCACCACGACATCCACGTGCACGACCGCCTGCGCCGTGGCCACCACGCCGCCGACAGCCACGGCGTGGCCCACGAGGGCATCGGGGCGATCCATCGGCATTGAGGGGGTGTGGGTAGTGGGTAATGGGTAGTGGGGGGGCGTTCCCCGGTCTTTCAACTTGGCCTTTCGATCATGACGCTTGCGACCTCTGACACCAAGACCATCGCCGTCGCCCTCACCGGCGCGTCGGGCATGCCCTATGGGCTGCGCCTCGTGGAATGCCTGCTGGCCGCCGGTTGCCGGGTGTGGCTGCTGTATTCCCAGGTGGCGCAGATCGTGGCCCGCCAGGAGATGGACCTCTCCCTGCCGGCCCGCCCCTTCGATGTGGAAGCCCAGCTTTCCGCCCGCTTCGGTGCGGCGCCCGGGCAGCTGCGGGTGTTCGGGCGCGAGGAGTGGTTCGCCCCGCCGGCCTCCGGCTCCAACCCGCCCGACGCGATGGTGGTGTGCCCGTGCTCGATGGGCTCGCTGGCGGCGATCGCCGCCGGGCTCGCCAGCACCCTCATCGAGCGCGCCGCCGACGTGGCGATCAAGGAGGGGCGCAAGCTCGTCATCGTGCCCCGCGAGACGCCGTTTTCGGTGCTCCACCTCGAGAACATGCTGCGCCTGGCGCGGATGGGCGTGGTGATCCTGCCGGCCAACCCGGGCTTCTACCACCACCCGCAGAGCGTGGGCGAGCTGGTCGATTTCGTGGTGGCCCGCATCCTCGACCAGCTCGGCGTGGCCCACGCCCTGATGCCGCGCTGGGGTGAGGATTCAAGCGCCGGTCGCGGCGAGGAGTGAAGGCCATGAGCACGTCCGTCGACGCCGTCGAGATCCCCATCTTTCCCCTTGGTACCGTGCTGTTTCCCGGCGGGGTGCTGCCACTCAAGCTCTTCGAGGCGCGCTACCTCGACATGGCGGCGCGCTGCATGCGCAGCAACTCGCCCTTCGGGGTGTGCCTGATCAGCGAGGGCGGCGAGGTCGGCGAGCCGGCCGTGCCCCACGGGCTCGGCACCATCGCCCGCATCGTCGACTGGGACATGTCGCAGCCCGGCCTGCTCTTCATCAAGACGCTCGGCGGCGAGCGTTTCCGCATCGTCGAGCGCACGCTCCAGCGCGACCGCCTGCAGACGGCCCGCGTGGTGCCGCTCCCCGAGCCGGCCCCCCAGCCGGTGCCCGAGGCCCTGAAGGGCGCGCTGCCGCTGCTCGAGGCGATCATCGCCGACACCGGCACCGCCTCGTTTCCCGAGCCCCACCGCTTCGACGACGCCACCTGGGTCGGCTACCGGCTGGCCGAGATCCTGCCCATCCCCAGCCTCGCCCGCCAGCGCCTGCTCGAGCTCGACGACACGCTGTCGCGGCTGGAGATCATTCATCAGTACCTGAAGCAGCACAATCTGCTGCAGGGCTAGCCGGCGCGCCAGTCGGTAGACGCCACGCATTCGCCGGGTGATGTCGCGCAACGCCCGGAAGGCGTCTACCGACCACCGGAAGGCGTCAACCGACCGCCGGAAGGCGTCAACCGACCACCGGAAGGCATCAACCGATGGCCGGAAGGCTGAATCCAGCCGTCGGAAGGCGTCGCCCAGCGACGGGTAGGCGTCACCCCAAGGCAGGAAGGCGCCCTTGAATCCCAGGGAGGCGCCACATATTTGCCGGGTGATGTCGCGCAACGCCCGGAAGGCATCAACCGATGGCCGGAAGGCAGAATCCAGCCGTCGGAAGGCGTCGCCCAGCAACCGGTAGGCGTCGCGCCGCGGCGGGGAGGCGTCCATCCGGCTTGGGGTGACGCCACGTATTGGCGGGGTGACTCGACCCGGCGCCAGGAAGGCGTGACGCAGGGGCAGAAACACGTGAAGCCCCGATCGGTAGTTCCCGCGCAGCCCCGCCTCCTACAGCCGCCCCTGCACGAGCCCCTCCAGCAGCTTGCGGATCGGCGCCGGCAGGGCCGCGGCGGCGAGCTGATCGAGGGGCTGCCACACATGCCCGGCCTCGCCGGCCAGCGGGGCGGGCGGGGCCACCTCGACGGCCTCGGGCAGCAGCTCCAGCGCGAAGTGGGTGAACACGTGGCGGAAGGGCGGCAGCGGCGCCACGCGCTGCACCGCCAGGCCGTAGCGGGTGGCCACCCAGTCGGCGGCGTCGGCGTCCTCGGGCAGCTCGGGCAGGCTCTGCAGGCCGCCCCAGATGCCGGCCGGCGGGCGGCGTTCGAGCAGCACGGCGCCGCCGGCGAGGATCGCCGCAAAGCGGCCGCGGCGCTCCGGCACCACCTTCTTCGGGCGCGGGGTGGGCAGCTCGGCCACCCGCCCGTCGCGCAGCGCCACGCAGCTGTCGGCCAGCGGGCAGCGCCCGCAGGCGGGGCGGCCGCGGGTGCACACGGTGGCGCCAAGGTCCATCTGGGCCTGGGTGTAGATGTCCACGTCGCGCTCGGGCAGCAGGCTGTCGGCCAGCGCCCACATCGTCTCCTCCACCTTGCGGTTGCCCGGGAAACCGTCGATCCCGAAGGCCCGGGCGAGCACCCGCTTGACGTTGCCGTCGAGGATCGCCGCCCGGGTACCGTAGGCGAAGGCGCTGATCGCCGCCGCCGTCGAGCGGCCGATGCCGGGCAGCTCGGCAAGCTGCGCCGGATCGGCCGGAAACACGCCGCCGTGCTGCGCCATCACCGCCCGGGCGCACTTGTGCAGGTTGCGCGCGCGGGCGTAGTAGCCGAGTCCGCTCCACAGCGCCAGCACGTCCTCCACCGGCGCGGCGGCCAGGCTGGGCAGGTCGGGGAAGCGGGCCAGGAAGCGCCCGTAGTAGGGGATCACGGTGTCCACCTGGGTCTGCTGCAGCATGATCTCGGACAGCCACACCCGGTAGGCGTCGCGGGTCTGCCAGGGCAGGTCGTGGCGGCCGTGGTGGCGCTGCCATTCGATCAGGGTGGCGGCAAAGCGGGGCACGGCAGGGCTCAAAGCGGCTTCCTCTCGACGCTGGGCAGCGGGGCGGCGATAATTTGCGGCCCCAAACAAGATGCCCGGCCCTTCGTTGCGGCCGGGCGCGTTGCACCCATCATGACTGTTTCCAAAAACGACCCGGCGGCGCGGGCTTTTCGCGACACGCTGGGCATGTTCCCCACCGGCGTGACGGTGATCACCGCCCGCGGCCCGGGCGGCGAACCCGTCGGGCTCACGGTGAGTTCCTTCAACTCGGTCTCGCTGACCCCGCCGCTGGTGGTGTGGAGCCTGTCCGCCCACCTGCCGAGCGTGCCGATCTTCGAGAACGCCGCAGTGTACGCGATCAACGTGCTCGCCGAGGACCAGCAGGACATCTCCCAGCGCTTCGCCAGCCGCGGTGAAGACAAGTTCGCGGGCACCGCGTTCACCGAGGGCGAGGGCGGCGTGCCGATCCTGGCCGGCTGCTGCGCCAGCTTCCAGTGCCGCCAGTTTGCCCGCCACCCGGGGGGCGACCATGTGGTGTTCATCGGCGAGGTGCTGGCCTTCGCGCGCGACGCCGCCAAGCGTCCGCTGCTCTTCCAGGGCGGCGCCTACCGCCGGCTGGCGGACTGATTTCAACAAGCAGGCGGAGGCACAGGCCATGATCACGCCCAACTGGATCGAGAACGGCGAGGGCGGGCGCGGGCTGGTCTTCCTGCACGGCGTCAGCGGCGGCGCGGCCGGCGCGCTGGAGCTCATGCCCCGCCTGGCGCTGCCCGGCTGGCGCACCCTGGCCTGGGACATGCCCGGCTACGGCGCCAGCGAGCCCTTCGAGCCCGACACCCCCGAAGGCATGGGCGCCTACGCCGACGCGCTGGCCGAGCTGCTCGACGCGGCCGGCCTCGAACGCGCGGTGCTGGTCGGCCACAGCATGGGCGGCATGGTGGCGCTGCAGACCGCGGCGCAGCACCCCGATCGGGTTTCCGGCCTGGTGCTGGCCTGCTGCACGCCGGCCTTCGGCGCCAGCGCGGGGCCGCTGCAGCAGGCCTTCCTGGCCAAGCGCCTCGGCCCGCTCGACGAAGGCGCCAGCATGCGCGAGCTGGCCATCGACCTGATCCCCGGCATGGTCGGCCCCGGCGGCGAGGCCGAGCTGGTGCACGACGCCGTCAACCTGATGGAGCAGATCCCGCCCGACAGCTACCGCCGCGCCCTGCGCGCCGTGGTCGGCTTCGACCAGCGCTCGGCGCTGGCGCGCATCGCGGTGCCGGCGCTGGTGATCGCCGGCACCCACGACAAGGTGTCCACGCCCCAGGTGGTGCGCCGCATGGCCGAGCGCCTGCCGGCCGGGGTGTACCGCGAGATCGACGCCGGCCACCTGGCCCCCTTCGAGGAGCCCGCCGCCTTCGCCGCGCTGGTGTGCGAGTTCCTGGCCGGCCTCGATCACATCCCTGTCATTTGAAGGGCTCAGGCTGCGCGCCCATGAACGAGAGCCCCTTCAAAGGCAAGACCGGCCTGACCCGCCTGCGCAACGCCTTCTTTTACTCGATGGCCGGCCTGGCCGCCGCCTACCGCAACGAAGACGCCTTCCGCCAGGAGCTGCGCCTCGCCGCGCTGCTGATCCCGCTGGCCCTGTGGCTGCCGGCCAGCGGCACCGGCAAGGCGCTGATGATCGGCAGCGTGCTGCTGGTGATCGTCGTCGAACTCATCAACTCCGGGCTCGAAGCCGCCGTCGACCGGATCTCCCTCGACAAGCACCACCTGGCCAAGCGCGCCAAGGACATCGGCAGCGCGGCGGTCTTCGTCGCCCTCGTCAATGCCGCGGCCGTGTGGGGGCTGGTGCTGTTTGCCTGAATATCTCTCGACCATGACCTCATCCACCGCCCGCTCGGGCCGCAAACCCTGCGTCAACTGCACCTGCGCCACCACCGGCTTCTGCCCGCGGGGCGTGGGGGCCAACATCCCGCCCGAGCTCGCGGCGGCCAGCCCGGCGCCGGCCGGCAAGCCCCTGTCGGCGGGCCAGCTGCGCCGGGCCCAGCTGGCGCAGCTGCCGGGCAAGCGCAAGGCGCTGAGATTCTGACGGCCGCCGTGCGAAAATCGCCCCCTTCGATTTTCCGGACGCACCACCATGAGCCAGGCCACCCACGCCATCTCCAACCTCGTCATCCACCGCCTGGTCCCCACTGAGGGCGGGCCGTCGCGGGTCGAGCTGCGGGCCGCGGCCAACCCCCTCGACGATGCCGCCGTGCGCCTCATGGAGCGCCTGTGCCGCCACCTGGCCGAGCGGCCGGGCAAGGGCTTCGGGCATTTCGAGCGGGACGAGGGCAACTTCCCGATGGCCCACTGGGTGCGCGCCCACGCCATCGAAGGCAGCCTCGACTTCGCCGGCCTGTCCCGCGAGATGCTCGGCCACCTGCAGCAGCGCATCGACGAGGACAAGGTGGAGGAGGGCGGCTACGTGCTGTTCGCCCGCGCCACCGTGTTCGGCGCCGACTGCCTGTACGTGGCGCTGCTGCAGGAAACCCTGGGCACGGTGATCGGCGACGGGCTCAGCATCCACGACAGCCCGCACCTCGACATGGCCGGGCTGCAGGTGGCCGGGCGCATCGACATCACCGCCTGGCAGGCCGGCGCCGAGCGCTACATCAGCTTCCTCAAGGGGCGCGGCGACGTGGCCGGCTGGTTCAAGCGCTTCCTGGGCTGCACCGACGTGGTGATCGCCCTCAAGGAGACCAAGAAGCTCGTCGAGACCATCGGCCACTTCGCCGACACCCAGCAGCTCGAGGCGCCCCAGCGCGACGAGCTGATGGAGCGCGCCCACCTGGTGCTCGAGGAGATGGGCGAACGGGGCGACCCGCTCAGCCTGCAGGCGGTGGCCGCGCAGATCTTCCCCGACGCGCCGGCCCGCCTCGCCGAAACCCTGCAGAACGAGGCCCTCGAGCTCGCCACCGGCTTCGTGCCCGACAAGCGTGCGCTGCGCCCGCTGATCCGCTTCAAGGCCAGCGCGGCAGACTGGAAGCTGGAGTTCGAGCGCAGCAGCCTGCGCGGCGGCAGCGTGCACTACGACAAGGAGAGCAACACCCTGGTGCTCTCCAACATCCCCGACAAGCTCCGCCAGATGCTGCTGGACGAGTAAGGCCGGGCCTGCCGCTGGCCTGTCTTGCCGGGGCGCGCCTCAAGCGCGCGGCCCCGAATTCACCCTTTTGCCCCGCCCATGACGCCACCCCTGGTCATCCTGATCCTCTCGCTGCTGCTCGGCATGCAGCCGCTCACCTCCGACCTCTACCTGCCGGCGCTGCCCGCCCTCACCGACAGCCTGGGCACCACGCTGCCCCGCGCGCAGCTCAGCCTCACCGCGATGCTGCTGGCCTTCGGTGCGTCGCAGCTCGTGTGGGGGCCGCTGTCGGACCGCTTCGGGCGGCGCCCGGTGCTGCTGGCGGGGCTGGCGGGCTATGTGGCGGCGGCGCTCGGCAGCGCCCTGGCGGGCAGCATCGAGGCGCTGGTGGTGTGGCGGGCGCTGCAGGGAGCGTGCATGGGCGCCGGCACGGTGTGCGCCCGGGCCATCGTGCGCGACTACTTTTCGCCCACCGAGGGCGCCCGGGCGATGAGCAAGGGCCTCACCGGCCTGGGTTTCAGCGCCTGCCTGGGCCCGCTGGTCGGCGGGCTGATCGCCGAGGGGCTGGGCTGGCGCGCCACGCTGCTGATGCTGGTGGTGCTGGGTGCGATCATCCTGTTCGTGGTGGCCCGCTATTTCGAGGAAACCCTGCCGCTGCGCGATGCCGACGCCCTGCGCCCGCGGGTGCTGGCGCGCACGGCCGGCGGCATCCTCGGCAATGGCGATTTCTGGGCCTTCGCGCTGCTCAGCGCCTGCTCGTTCGGCGGGCTGTTCTGCTTCCTGTCTGCCTCGTCCTACGTGTTCATCCGCATCCTCGGCGTGGCGCCACGCTACTACGGCCTGGTGCTGCTGGTGATGATGATCTTCTACATCAAGGGCACGGTGCTGTGCCGCTACCTGATCCTGCACGGCGGGGTGGTGCGCGCGCTGCGCATCGGCAGCACGTTCAGCCTGTGCGGCGGCACGCTGATGGCCGGGCTGGCACTGGCCGGGGTGAGCAACGTGTGGGCGATCCTGATCCCGGCCTGCATCTTCAACGTCGGCCACGGCATCAACCAGCCCTGCGGGCAGAGCGGCGCCATTGCGCCCTTCCCGCGGGTGGCCGGCGCGGCGTCGGCGCTGTCGGGCTGCCTGATGATGTTGACAGCCTTTGCCTCGGGCAGCCTGGTGGGCGCCCTGATGGATGGCACGGCGCTGCCGATGGTGCTGGGGGTGGGCGGCTGGAGCGTGGCGGTGGCGGCGGTGGCCTGGGGCTGGATCCCGCGCCGCGTCAGGGCCTGAACGGGTAGCGAGCCGGGGGCCTCAGCCCTGCGGCTTGTCCTTGGCGGCCAGTTCGGCCAGCACCAGCGGGAAGGCCGCGCTGCCCACCAGCGCGACGCCCGAGACGATCATCACCAGCCCGGCGCCGGATTCCTGCAAGAGCGGGTGCAGCTCGGCCCCAAAACCGGCCAGCAGCAGCGCCCCGGCGGCGAGGCACATGAGGCCCGGCACGCCGAGCAGCCAGGCCCCGGCGGGGAGACGCTTGAGGGCCATCGCCGTCAGACCCGCTTGAAGACCAGGTCCCACACCCCGTGGCCGAGCTTGATGCCGCGGTTCTCGAACTTGGTGAGGGGGCGGTAGTCGGGCTTGGGGGCGTAGCCGTCGGCGCTGTTGGCGAGCAGCGGCTCGGCCGACAGTACTTCGAGCATCTGCTGGGCGTATTCCTCCCAGTCGGTGGCGCAGTGCAGGTAGCCGCCGGGTGCCAGCCGCGAGGCGATCAGCTTGACGAAGGGCCCCTGCACCAGCCGGCGCTTGTGGTGGCGCTTCTTCGGCCACGGGTCGGGGAAGTAGATATGCACGCCGGCCAGCGAGCCCTCGGGGATCATGTCGCGGAGCACCTCGACGGCGTCGTGCTGGACGATGCGCAGGTTGGTGATGCCGCCTTCGTCGATCAGCTTGCAAAGGCTGCCGACGCCGGGCGCGTGCACCTCGATGCCGAGGAAGTCTTCGTCCGGCCGGGCCTGGGCGATCACCGCGGTGGACTGGCCCATGCCGAAGCCGATCTCGACGATGTGCGGCGCCTGGCGGCCGAACACGCTGTTGAGGTCGACCGGCTCCGGGCGGTAGGCCAGGCCCACCTTGGGCATCATTTCGTCGAGGAAGCGGTGCTGCGCGTCCGACATGCGGCCCTGGCGCAGCACGAAGCTGCGGATCGACTGGGAGGTGAGGCGGCCGCCGGCGGGCTGCTCTTCGGGGGTGGCGGGCTGTTGTTCGTCAGTCATGGGGAAATCCGTAAAACGAGAACGGCGCATCCGTGGGTGCGCCGTGGAAAATGAACAGGTGATCAGGGCACTGCAGGGGCTGTCACCCGGCCTTTGCCCTTGCCGCTCCGCTCAGCTGCCGATCAGGCCGGTGGTCGGCGAGCTGGGGCTAGCGGTGTAGAACTTCTTCGGCATCCGGCCGGCCAGCCAGGCCTCGCGGCCGGCTTCGACGCCCTTCTTCATGGCGCCGGCCATCTTGACCGGGTCTTTGGCCAGCGCAATGGCGGTGTTCATCAGCACCCCGTCGCAGCCCAGCTCCATCGCGATGGCGGCATCGGAGGCGGTGCCCACGCCGGCATCCACCAGCACCGGCACCTTCACCGCGTCGCGCACCAGCTGCACGTTCCAGGGGTTGAGGATGCCCATGCCCGAGCCGATCAGGGAGGCCAGCGGCATCACCGCCACGCAGCCGATGTCTTCGAGCATCTTGGCCTGGATCGGGTCGTCGGCGCAGTACACCATCACCTCGAAGCCTTCCTTCACCAGCACCGCCGCCGCTTTCAGCGTCTCGGGCATGTTGGGGAAGAGGGTGTGCGGGTCGCCCAGCACCTCGAGTTTCACCAGCCGGTGGTCGTCGAGCAGCTCGCGGGCGAGGCGCAGGGTGCGCACCGCGTCGTCGGCGGTGTAGCAGCCGGCGGTGTTGGGCAGGTAGGTGAACTGGGACGGCGGCAGCGCGTCGAGCAGGCTCGGGGCGTTCGGGTCCTGGCCGATGTTGGTGCGGCGGATCGCCACCGTGACGATCTCGGCGCCGCTCGCGTCGATGGCCGCCCGGGTCTCGGCGAAATCCTTGTACTTGCCGGTGCCCACCAGCAGCCGGGAGGAATAGCTCTTGCCTGCAATCGTCAGCAAATCGTCCATCGAAGCGCCTGTAAATGTGAGGGTTGGATCGGGGAGTGGGGCTGGCCGTCAGCCGCCGCCGACCGCGACGACGATCTCGAGGCGGTCGCCGTCGGCCAGCGCCGTGGCCGCATGCAGCCCGCGCGGCACGATGTCGCCGTTGCGCTCGACGGCCACCCGCTTGCCGGTGAGGTTCATAGCCTCGAGCAGCGAAGCCACCGTGGCCGGCGCAGCAAGCGCCCGCGCTTCACCGTTGATCGTCAGCGAGACCGACGCGGAAGAGGTCGCAGCAGAAGACATGGCACCGCCAGCAAAAAACACGTGGGCCGCGAGTTTACCACGCCTCCCGGTTGCCCTCCGCCTCCACCCTGCGTACAATCCGGGCTCCGAGAGCGGGCGTCGTATAATGGTAATACCTCAGCTTCCCAAGCTGATGCCGTGGGTTCGATTCCCATCGCCCGCTCCACATCGGATTCCCGCAGGTCGTTGATCTGCAAGCAAAAAAGCCAACCTGAGAGGGTTGGCTTTTTTGTTGTCTGGTCGGAGGTGGATCAGGTCAGAGCAAGCAGCGTCAAGCAAGGTGTCAATCAAGCCCCTGACCTACCTAAACTTACGTGGCAGCAAACTGCAAAATCGACTCTTCGTCGTTTGCTGCCACGACGGTGACGCCAGTAGCCTGCAGATCTTCGCGGATCTCCTCAAACGCCTGATACGGTTTTGTATCCGGGGCCGGAGCTTTCACCGGGAACAGGACGGCCTCTGGCAAGGCATTCCGCTTACGCAGACGCCTGACTTTATCCACCCATTGACCGCCATGGGTCAGCAGCTTGGTGGAGTCATCCTGGGCCAGGTACAAAGGCTTGATGATGCGGTCGGCTCGCCCCTCATGGCGATGGACGAACGGAAAGTTGACCGTGAACTCCGGGTTGCCCACCTTTTCAGCCCGATATGCAGCACCGAGCTGCCGGCCGACCAACAGCTTGCGGACCATGGTCTCTAGGAGGCGCTCCTGATACTCCCTGGTCACGAAATTGCGTTCGATGTAGTGATCGAAAAGCCCATCGAGCTTGGCCTGCGGATCATCGGCCAAAGCAATTCGCTGATCGTCAAACTGAAGCATCGCCTCCCGAGGGCGGACAAACTCGGTAAAGAGCTGGCCGGCCAGGGGAAGATTGACGGTGGCGTGACCATCACCGAGCGCCAGGCGACGAAGATCTGCCGCGAACCTGTCGATTTCCTGCTTGAACAGCCCCTTGCCGCGCAGATAGACGCCGCGATCGAGCTGATGGAAAAACCGGGTGATGCGGCTGTAATGAGTGAGCAGACGGTAGCCGAAAAAGCCTGCATCCGGCGCCATCAGCACGACGCCCACATTGGCGAATTCGCCCGTCTCGACAAAGGGGCGAAAACGTAGCAAGGCGTAGTGACAAACAAACTTCTTCATGGCGCAGTCCAAAAATCACTCTGGTGGCAACGTTCGAGGCACCGAACGATCTCGTCCCAACTCACTTTGGCGGGAACGCCATCGTCTACGAACCACCAATCTTCGGGGATGCTATCACGGACAATATTCAGGTCCGCGAGCACCAGTTCCATCTTTTCAAGGTACTTCGCCTGTTCGACAAGGTCGGTGGACACCCTGTTCCAGCAGGCTCCAAAGACGTGAGACGCCAGGAAATGCGCGGCGTTGAAGCTCGGATCGAAAGCCTGGTTGTGGTCGATGACGGCCAGCTGCTCGGTCTGGACGTCCCACAACAGGTTCGGGTTGCCACCGAAAGCGGTCAGGTGGCGATCCTCGTTGTGTAGCCACCAATCGAACACCAGCACATCCGTCGCCTGCTCGACGCCCACCAAAGCCCGCGTCGTCAGGTCCAGCCCTCGACCGGGCACAATCAGCTCCGCCGGCACCTCGGCCAGCGCATAGTCGGCAATCGGCAAACCAAACCGGGTGGCCAGCTGCGCGGCAACCCACTCACAGACCAGACTCCGCCGGCCAGCGTCCCGCCCTTTGACGTAATAACCATGACCGTCATCTCCCCGGCAGATGAAGGGCCTGGTGATGCCCTGTCTGGCGCGGCCCATGACCTCCTCGATGACGACGGTGGGTTCGTTCACGGCTCAGGCGACCTCCAGCGCTGCGTCGATCAGGGTGTCTGCGAGCAGGGCTTGATGCTGGCGGGCGGTGGCGAGGTCGGCCTTGAGGCGGTCGCAGAGGGCCATCAGTTCATCGACTTTGGCGACGATGCGGTGTTGTTCGGCAAGGGTGGGGACGGGGATAGGATATGCTTTTACCGTAGCCACGTTTACTCGAGGTGCTGCACCGCCGGTGGTGTTAGCACGAGCAAGCGCTGTAATGACCGGTGAGTTGAGGACTAACTCGAGAAATGTTGAAGCAACATCTCTTCCAGGGCGCAGCAACATCATTCGTTGCCCGAGGCAGAGCTCGACGCCGGGGGGGACACGGCATGCGACGCCAAGGATGCCGCCCTCACGGCTGTATAGAATGTCGTTTGATTCTGGCCTTAGGCGAGCGATACGTTCAGCGAAAGTAGCTTCACTCACGAAGCGGCTTGACGAAAGGTCCAGCTTTCCTGGCGTGAACTGACTTGTTCGAACACAGATCTTGCCGGTCGACGTCCACTTTGGCGTTGAATGTGGGCAGTCCACGATTTCCGAACAAACCGTGTCGAGTCGCAAGGTTTGCCACTGTTTTTTCGTTCCATAGTTCACCAGCCTGCCCATTACGGCCAACTGCAGGACAGTTTGCTTGAGCGCATCGATGCTGGCTTCGGTGGTGAACAGGGTGTCGAAGTGCTCGGCGAGGCGTTGCCAGTTGGCGGCGAGGTCGGCGGCATCGGTGCTTTGGGTGAGCGTACCGAGCAGGGTTTCGACGAGTCGGGCATGGGCGCTGGTCGCATCTCCCTGCTCCGCCTCCAATTGGTCGCAGAGGGCCATCAGTTCATCGATTTTCGCGACGATACGGTGTTGTTCGGCGAGAGGGGGAACCGGAACAGGCAGCTTCTCCATCTTTTCTTTGGTCATGTGGACCATTGAAACGCCATGTCCAGCCGCCTTGATTTCCGCAGTTTTCTCAAGCAGAAATTTATACAGAAAGTCTTTGGAATAGCTCGTCTCGTCGAATAGCGAAAGCTTCCAGATGTGGTAATGGTAGATTACTTTTGGCCCGTTCCATATGAACGGACCGAAAGACGCTGACCATGAATAAATCAGATCGCCCTTGTTACAGTATTTTTCCGGCTCCAACTCTAAGTCGGAGTAGTACCAGTGATTCGACGTAAACAAATTTCCTACGCGAAGGACTGGTGTTCCTGCATCAAGAAGCTCTTCTTTGGAATAAGCACGCCCGTTGAGTACTCTCGTCAAATTAGAAAGACTGGTCCACTCCCAACCATCTGGAATGGAAAACGGCCAATCGTTATCTTCCGCAGCCCGTACTTGTTTCCCTCTCTTGCGAGGAGAAGCTTCATTCAACGCAGCCCGGCTCAATGCAATCCGCTTCAGCAATTCACTCGCCGGCTCATCATCCGGGTCTTGCTGCACC
>JAKLLM010000014.1 GCA_023150125.1 Zoogloea sp. | reverse complement strand
GGGCCGAGGCGAGGAAGACCGCGAAGGGGTCGTCACCCGCCGCCGGAGGCGGCGCCGACGGTGTGCCCGCAGGCGCGGCGAAGGGGTCGGCGAACAGCGGCGAGGCCGATGGCGCGCCGCCGAAGAGGCCGAGGGGGTCGGCGCCGCTCGCCACCACGGTGGGCGTCGAGAACACCGGCGCGGCGTGGTCGAACTCCGCTTCGAGCACATAGCCCCCGATCGCCAGCCGCTCGCCGCCGGCCAGCACCACCCGGTTGCCCTTGCCCACCGGCCGATCATTGACGGACGACGGGTTGGCGCCCATGTCGACGAACACGAAGCTGGCCCCGTCGAACTCGATGCGCGCCTGCACGCGGGAGATGTGCCGCTCCGGGTCGGGCAGGGTGAGTTCGTTGCCCTCCTCCCGGCCGATCGCCCCGCCCCGGCTGTCGAAGTCGTAGGCCAGCGGCCGGGCCGGCGGAGCACCGTTGAAGCTGATGACGGAAATGCGCATGGCAGTCTCGGCGGAAATTCAGTTTCAGGGCATGACGGACAAGATCGATCTTACCAGCCGCCGGGGCTCAGACCACCGGCGGAACGAGGAGCCGGGTGCCCGCCTGGGCCGCCCGGGCGGCGAAATCCCAGCGGGCCTGCAACCCGACCCGGTGCTGGGCCTCGCTGGTCAGGGTGGTCTGGAGGTCGAAGCCGCGGCACCAGCGGCCACCCGCGAACCAGCGCTCGCGGTGGGCGTCCCACTGCTGGCGGGCCCGGGCCAGGTCCGGCAGGCACACCATGACGGGGAAATCCTGCTCGAGCGGGTCGGCCGCCGGCAGCGCCCTGCGCTCGCCCTCGACGGACAGGCCGGTGAGCTGCTCCCAGGCCTGGGCGGCCGCGGCGGCCAGCACGGGGTCGGGGTCGGCCATCCAGGCCAGCACCGCCTCGATCGCCGCAGGCTGGCCGAGGCGCGCGGCGAGGGCCGTGCGCTGGGGCACCGGCCGGCCGGCAAAGAGGGCCAGCGCAGCGTGCTGTTCGTCGGCGGGGCAGAGGACGGCATACCAGCCCAACCCGGCTTCGTCGCCCCCCGCGGCGAGTTGCCGGACCACATCAAGCACCCAGGCCTCGCCGCGCCACACCGCCACGTCGAGGGCGGCCTGCCGCAGTGTCTTGGACGGCCCCCGCAGGGCCTCGCCGAAGGGCAGCGGAGCCGCCGCGGGCGGGCCGTCGAGGGCCCGCAGCGCCCGCCAGGCCAGCGGGGCAATAGCGGGGCTGGCGTCGAGCAACAGGCCAGCCAGGCGGGGCGAGCGGGCGTCGAGCAGGCGGTGGCAGCCGAGGGCCAGGGCCGCCGCCGCCGCGTGGGCCGGGCTGCCGTGGGCCAGGGCCGCCTGGAGGGTGGCCGCGGTATGCGTGGCCGGCGCCGTGGCCAGCGCGTCGGCGAAGCCCTCAAGCACCGGCCCGCGGGCGGCGGCGAAGGCTTCGAGCACCTTGCGGGCGTTGCCGGGCAGCGCGCTGCGCAGCAGGGCCCAGGCGGCGGTGAAGGCCTCGTCGCGCTGGTCGCCGTGCAGGAAGGCATCGAGCAGCAGGGCCAGTTCGTCGCCGGCCACCAGCAGGCCCTGCAGGTGGGCCTCGGTGCGCTCCTGCAGGTAGGTGAGGTCCGGCAGCGTGATGTCGGGGGAACGCAGCGAGGCCCGCCGCCGCTGCCACAGGTAGGCGAGCTCCTCGGCGTGAAGCGCGATCCGCTCGGGGATGAAGCGGTGCCGGCGGACGAGCGGCGCGATGGCGACCATGGGGCGGCCCTAGTTGATCGAGACGCTGCCCGCCTTGATGCGCTGGAGGCCGGTGGCGCGGATCAGCACGTCCTCGCCCTTCAGCACCGCCTTGCCGTCGGCCCGCAGGTCGAGGGTGGCGTCGCCGCACTTGAGGGTGAGCACCTCGGTGGCTTCGAGGCTCAGCCGGGCCGGCGCGGCCGGCGCCACGTAGCTGGCGATGCGGCCCAGCACCACGCCGGGGCTGGCGGCGGCCGGGGCCAGCACCAGCACGGCGTCGCCCGCTTCGAGGGGCTTGCCTTCGAGCCACAGGCAGCGCCAGGGCTCGTGGCCGTCGACCTGCACGCGCAGCCAGCCATCGCCGTCGATGGCGAGCAGGCGGCCGCGCAGCAGCCCGGCGGGCCCGGACGCCTTGTCGGCGGCAGCGTGGAGGGTTTCGACCAGATTGAGACGATTGGCGCTCATGGGAGCCAGCCTTTCGCGGGGCTCACCCGCAGATGTTCTTCTTGTTGTGCCACAGGGGGTCGCCCAGGCGGCAGACGTTCTTGCCGTCCAGCATGACGTTGAAGGAGTACATCAGGAACTCGCATTCCTGCTTGACGGTGCCGCTGATGACACCGCCCACCGAGCCGGCCTCGTCGCCCGTGCTCATCATGTATTTGGCGCCCTTCACCATCACCATGCTGCCGTCGGCCTTGACCGTGGTGGTGCCGGAGGTGGTGTCGGAGGCCTTGCCGATGTTCGGGTAGGGGATGGGGATGGGCGGGGCCGGCGGGGCGGGCGTCTTGCACACGTCGGGAAACACCATGCTCATGCCGCCGCTGGTCTTGTGGGCGAAGCCCTGGATGTTATGGACTGTGCACGGCATGGCAGCCTCCGTCAGCGTGGCGCTTCGAGCAGGGCGGCGGCGCGGTCGCCGCCGTCGGATGAAGCATAGACCAGGCAGGGCCCGGGCCGATAGCCACCGGCCAGGCCGTGGGCCGCCAGGCAGGCCAGCAGCGGCCCGTGGGCCGCGCCGAGATCGCCGCAGCACTCGGCGGGGTGCTCCATCTGCATGGCGTCGGCAAAGTGGGCGGCGTTGCGCACCCGGGCCACGCCGAACTCCCGGGCCCAGTAGCGCTCGCCGTTGAAGGAGGCGTAGGTGCAGGCGATCGGCGCGGCCGGCGGCGCCTCGGCCAGCAGCCGGCCGACGGCGCCGGCAAGGCCTTCGCCGAGGTAGGGCGCGTCGGACTGCAGATGGCCGGGCTCGTGCCCGATGGCGCAGCCCGCCAGCACCGCGAGGGGCGGCGCGGCGCGGCGGGCCGGGTCGCCGAGCAGCAGGAAGGCAGCCCCTTCGGCGGGCGAGAAGCCGTCGCCATTGACGCTGCTGCGCACCCGCCCGGCGCTTTCGAGGGTGTCGAGCAGCCAGGGCTCGATGAAGCTGTCGACCCCGCCGACCAGCACGAAGCCGGTGGCGCCGGAGGCGATGCGCTCGCCGGCCTGGCACAGGGCCATCAGCCCGGCGGCCCGCCCACGCGGCACCGCGACGCTGCGGGCCAGGTCGATGGGGGCCCCGCTCTGCCGCACCAGGCGCTGCATGAAACCGGCCGGATCGAGGGGGCGCATCGCGTGGTGCTCGGGCAGGCCGAGCAGCAAGGGCACTTCGACCCCGTCGGGCAGGGTTTCGAGCACCTCCGCCAGGGCGGCGTGACCCATGCGGAGCAGCTGGACCTCGCGCCGCGAGATGGGCGCCGCCTGCAGCGCGTCGGCCAGCGCGGGCAGCACGCCGTCGGGCACCCGGCCGACCACGTGGGGCTCGCCCTGGCGGTTGTGCCAGGGGCCCTCGCGCAGGTTGGCGAGCCGCGCCCGGGCCGAGGCGGCGGTCTCGGCGAGGCTCGCGCCGATGGGGGTGACGCAGCCGGCGGCGCAGATGTCGAGGGCCATCATGGGCGGCTCAGGCCTGCTCCAGCTCTTCGAGCAGGATGTCGTCGTAGCCGCGGGCCTGCAGGTGGCGGGCGACCCGCTCGCTGACGATCATGCAGTCGGTGTCCTCGGCGGCAACGAACAGGTCGAAGGCGCCGAGGCGCGATGCGTCGACGACCAGCCGGGTGATCACGTTCATGCCCTCGCCGAGGGAGCTGACCGTGGATTTGTCCATGTCGGCGCAGGCAACGCAGCCGACGATGTTGAGCAGCAGGTAGTCGTGGATGATGCGCTTGCGCGCGTCGTCGCGCATCTCGACGGGCACCGCTTCGATGTTGTCGATGCCGGCGGCCAGCAGGTCGCGGTAGAAGGCCTGGGTGCCGATCCAGGCCGGCGACTCGAAGAAGGTCGGCAGCTGGGGGTTGGGTATCTCGGGGTCGAGGACGACCTTGAAGGGCGGCACGAAGCCCGGCTCGAGGCGGTGGCCGGTCTTGAGCAGGAAGAAGTGATGGCTGTCCTGGAACAGCCCCGCCGGCTCCGGGAGCGCCCGGCGGCCCGCCCGGGCGCTGCCCGCCGACAGCACGCCGCGGCTTCCCTGGGCCGGCGGCGCGGGGCTCATCCTGAAACCCGGCACCAGCGAGCCGCCCTTGCTGTCATGGAACACACCGACGCCCCGCGCGGGGAAGCGGCGGCTCATCCTGAAATATTTCATGCTGCGCTCCTCATGACGCGGGCCGTCACAGGCCGCCCGCCTGGGCGCACTCGGCGGCGATGCGGGAGACGAAGATCCGGCACGCGTCAATGTCGTCCTCGAGCACGGACGAGGCCTTGTCCACGTAGCGCACCATGTTGTCCCGGGGCGGGTACTTGCCGGCCTGCTTCTTGCCCTTGCAGTCCTCGCAGGGCGGCGTCTTCTTGTAATGGGAGAGCGCGTGGCGGTTGATCTTGTCGAGGTACTTCTTGACGCACTCCTTGTAGGGCATCTCGCCGACCCCGAAATCCTGGGAACCGCTGTGCTTGCCCTGGTGGAGCTGGATCTTCGCGTGCTTCATCACCTTGAACATCAGCCGGCGGTTGCTGTTGATGTCGGCCAGCTTGGTGGCCCGGGTCTTCCACTCGGCCAGGCTGGAGGCGTAGGGCATCCACTTGCCGTTGTGGCGGTGGTCCACGTCGTAGCGGGTGTCGGCGTAAATGATGTCGCCGGCCTTCAGCCACTTCGACACGGGATGGCTCTTGAGGGTGAGGTGGGGAATCAGGTGGTGGGCCTGGGATGGCCAGCAGGACGACGAGAGGTCGGCCTCCTTGGCGGCCTTCTTCGGCTGCTTGCCGAGGCTGGAGCCCAGGCGGTCGGCGTCGCCCTCGAGGTTGGCCTTCCACTTCGTCTTGGGCGGCTTGAAGTCGCACTGGGCCTTTTTTTCGTCGGCCGCCAGCATGGCGACCAGGACGGCTTCACCTACCTGGGTCATGGATGCTCCCCTTCGGGCTCCCAGCGCACCGCCACCTGGCGCAGGCGGGTAAGCCGCTTGTCCACCGCCAGCACGGCCCGCCACACCATCTGCAGGCGCCCCTGGTCGGGTTCGATCAGCACGGTGTCGAGCCGGGGCGCCGCGGCGATCGAGCGACCGTCGAAATCCCACTCCAGGCCGATGGCCGGACACGGCAGGCGGAAGCACAGCGGCGCGCCGGCCGTGCAACCGGTGACTTCCACCGCTTCACCCCCGGCGAGGTAGCCCGGCGCGACCAGGCCCGGTGGCGCCACGTTGAAGAAGCGCGGGTCGAAATCGAGGGGCAGGTAGGGCGCGCGCTGGGCCTGCCAGGCTGCGTCGTAGGTGCCGGCCCAGCCGCGCCGGGGCTGCCAGGCGGGCGGGATCGGCGCCAGGCCGGCCGGGGCCGGGCGATCGGCGGGGCGGGCGATGAGCTGCTCCGGATCTTCGATGTTGGGCAGCGGCCGGCCGGCGATATCGCCCTCGTCGGCACCCACCAGCCCGCGCCCCACCGGGTTGCGCATCTCCACCTCCGGCGCGCCGGCCGGCGCAGGCCCGCCGAAGGCCAGCTCCCAGACCAGGGGCATGCGCGCGAAGGGCTCGGGCCGGCTGATCACCCATTCGTCACCCTCCCGCAGCCACTGGCGGTTGCCGAACACCCGCAGGCGGCGCGCCACCGGGCCGACGCGCAGGCTCACGTCCATCGCCTCGACCGGCCCGCCGGCGGCAACGGCGCGGCCCTGCAGCAGCACGTCGGTTGCCGGCTTGAGGTGGGTGAGATCGGCCGCGGCGCGGAGGCTGGTGGCGGCCGGGTCGCCCCAATGCACGTCGCCGGGCAGGAAGCCCGCCTGGCGCGCGGCAAGCCGCGGCACCCCGGACGAGAGATCGAAGCTGGCCTTGACCGCCGCGTAGGCGCACTCGATGCCGGCCGGATCGGCCAGCACGACCAGCGCCGCGGACAAGGGGGTGGGATTGACGACCTGCAGCATGATGGGCGCCGGGGCTCAGTTTTCGGCGATCTTGGCGCCCTTTATCACCACGTCGCCGGAGGCCTTGATGCCGATCTTGCCGCTGCCGTTCACGGTGATGTCCTTGCCCTTGATCGTGATGGTGCCGTCCTTCTTCATGGTGATGGAGGCGTCGCCTGTCTTGAGCACCAGCTCGTCGCCGGCCTCGAGGTAGTATTTTTTGCCGACCTGGCTCTTCGAATCCTTGCCCACCGTGAGCGACTGGTTCTCGCCGATGCTCAGCGTGACGTTCTTGACCACGTCCTCGCTCAGGTTGGCGCCGATTTCGACGCTTTCGTCCTTGCCCACGCTGCGGCTGCGGTTGCCACCGACGTCGTGGGTTTCGTCGGCGCCGACGGCCAGGCTGCGGTTGGCGCCGACCGAGGTGGCCGCGTTGGCGCCCACCGTCAACGTGCGGTTGGCCCCGATGCGCACCGATTCGTTCTTGGTGACGGATTCGCTGCGGTCGTTGCCGACCGAGACGGTCTCATCGTTGCCGATACTCTTGCTGCGGTCGTGGCCGACCGAATGGCTCTCGTCGTTCTCGACCTCGATGTCCTGGTCTTTTTCGGCGTGGATCCACAGCTGCTCGGCGCCCTTCTTGTCCTCGAAGCGGATGGCGTTGGCGGTGTTGATGTTGCCGCCCTTGGTGGACCGGGTGAGGATGCCGCTCTGGGTCATGTTGGCCGGCAGGCTCCACGGCGGCATCTGGTCAGCGTTGTAGACGCGGCCGGTGATGATCGGCCGGTCCGGGTCGCCCTCGAGGAACTCGACGATGACCTCCTGGCCGATCCGCGGGATGGCGACCATGCCCCAGTTCTGCCCGGCCAGCGGGTGGGAGACACGGATCCAGCACGAGCTGTTTTCATCCTTCTGCCCGTAGCGGTCCCAGTGGAACTGCACCTTCACGCGGCCGTATTTGTCGGTGTGGATCTCGTCGCCGGCCTTGCCCACCACGATCGCCGTCTGCGGGCCCTGGACGACGGGCTTGGGGGTGAGGCGCGGCGGCTGGTAGGTTTGTGCCGAGGGGATCGCCTGCAGGCGCACGCTGAAGAGTTCGGTGTCGGCGAGCTCCGATTCGGGCGGGCTTTCCTCGAGCCGGTAGTCGGCGGCGGTGACGAGGTATTCCTGGTTCTGGTCGGCCCGCGGGTGGCCGATGAGCTTGAACAGCCCGCCGGTGGCAAGCCCGAGGGCGTTGGCTTCGCCGCTGAACTGGTCGAACGGGTGGCGCATCTCCTCGACGCGGATGGCGGCGATACGCTGGCCGTCGCTGCGCTCGAGGTATTCGCCGGGGTAGTCGAAGACATCCAGGCGGGCCGCATGCTCGTGCTTCAGAGGGCGGGCCGGGGCGGCGTCGGCCTGCAGGTCGGCGCGGGGCTTCTCGAAGTTGAAGTCGCGCTGGATGAAGCGGGTCGGCTGGATCTCGCTGCCGTGGGTCCAGTCGCGCACGCCTTCTTCCTGGCGGGCCCGCACGGCCTCGGGCTCGACGAAGGGCAGGCTGGCGTAGCCCGCGGCGGCGGCGTGGGCCTGGGCGCCGTCGGCGATGACCAGGGTGTGCTTGCCGCCCTGGTGGCGGAAGAAGAAGTGGATGCCCTCCTGCTCCATCAGCCGGGCCAGGAAGTTGAAGTCGGACTCGCGGTACTGCACGCAATACACCCACGGGGTGTATTGGCCACTGAGCTGGAACTCGAAGTCGGCGTAGGGGTGGTCGACCAGCACCGCCTCGATGATCTGGCGGACGGTTTTGTCCTGGAAGATCTTGCAGTCGCTGGTGCGGGTGAGCAGCCAGGTCCAGGGCCGCAGGATGACCAGGTACTGGTGGTAGCGCCCCTGCTGGCCCACCTGGTAGAAACCCGCCACCAGGCCGTTGAACTCGCGCCGGCTGGCGCGGGGCGTGGTGACCTGCACCGACACGCTCTTGCCGAGGAGCTCGTCGCCCTTGATGTCGGGCCGCCTGGACAGCACCGTGACCCGGTACTCGCCGTTGCGCGACAGCCCGTCGCTGCCCTCGAGGCGGTTGAAGAGCAGCGCCTCGCCCAGCGGCGAGACCAGCTTCACCAGCCTGGCGACCTTCAACGGGATCATGGCAGCCTCCGCCCTCAGTGCATTCTTATTGGATCATAGCCCAAGCGGCCTGGGCGCGGCCCGTCAGACCGCCCGGCCGACGACGATCAGGCCATGCACGGGCTTGCCGCCTTCGGTGCGCAGCACCGCCGGATCGATGCCGAGCACCGCAAGGCCGGCGCCCTCAAGGCAGCGCCGCACGTAGGCCGCTGAGTGCGCATAACGGCCGTGGGGGTTGAGCAGGTGGCCGTCGGTCGCCCGCTCGCCGGCGTCCTCCACCGAAAAGCCGAACAGGCCGCCCGGCCGCAACACCCTGCGGGCACCGGCGCAGACGGCCTCGAGGGGGCCGAAATAGCACAGGGTGTCGGCGGAGAGCACCACGTCCCAGGCGGCGGCCTCGTCAGGCATCGCGAGAAAGGCGCCCAGTTCGATGCGGTAGAGGTGGTCGTAGCAGCCCTTGCCTTCGGCCTTCTGGAGCATGCCCACGGATAGATCCACCCCGGTGAGGCGGGCCGCGTGGGGCTTGACCAGCGGCCCGCACAGGCCGGTGCCGCAGCCGGCGTCGAGGATGTGGAGCTGCCTGGCTGGCGGCGGCAGGTGGCGGCCCAGGGCGTCGACGACGAGCTGGGGGGCCTTGTAGGCCAGGCGCTGCTGGAGCTGCTCCTCGAAGCTGTCGGCGAAGCGGTCGAAGGTCTCGACGATGAAGGCGTCGTCAGCCCGCTCGGGCACGCCCTCGCCGGAGCAGGCGGCCAGCATGTGGCGGGCGACCGGGTCGTCAGGTGTCTCCTTGAGCCACTGGCGGAAGACCTCGGCCGCCTCGCGGACCTGCCCGATGGAGTAATACGCCAGGCCGAGCAGCTTGTGGCCGTCGGGGTGGCTGGGCATCAGGGTGATGGAGCGGCAGTAATGCTCCACCGCCGCCTCGATGTTGTCCTGGGCGGCGTAGAGCATGCCGAGGTTGTTGTAGGCGCGGAAGTGCGCGGGGTCGAGCTCGGTGGCGCGGCGGAACTCCGCCTCGGCCTCGGCCACCATGCCGGTGGCGCGGCACAGCACGCCCAGGTTGTTGTGGAAGTCGGCCCGCTGCGGGTCGAGCGCCAGAGCGCGGGCGTAGCTGTCGGCGGCCTCCGCGACCCGGCCGAGGGCGGTGTAGACGTTGCCGAGGTTGCTGTGGAAGTCGGGGTAGCCGGGCTGCGCTTCGATCGCCATGCCGATCAGCGCGACGGCCTCGTCGGGCCGCCCCCGCTGGAAATTCAGCAGGCCGAGGAAGTGCAGCGCGTCGGGCTGCTCCGGCGCGACGGCCAGGATGCGCCGGTAGAGGGTTTCGGCGCCGTCGAGCTGCCGGCTGCGATGGAGCTCGACGGCGTAGCGGATCGCCTCGTCGAGGCTCATCTCGGTGGGCGCGGGCCGGTCGTTCTGCACGGTTTCTGACATGGGTGGTTCCCGGTTGAAGGTCTGCGGCCGGCGCACTGGCGGCGGAGCCGGGTCAGGCCCGGAACTCCTCGACGAAATAGCCCCAGTTGTCGGCGTTGTCCTTGGCATCGTAGGGGCTGGTCGAGGCCAGCTGTTTGGCGTTGTCGACGCCGTACATCGTGATGCCGCCCTTGTCGACGTCCTCGGTGCCGAGGACCAGATGGGTGAGCTCGTGCACCAGGGTGCAGAACTGGCTGTCGGCCGGCGTGCCGAGGGGCCGGTATTGCGGTGTGCGGTTCCAGGCGGTGTCGAGCCGGATCGTGAAGCTGCGCCCTCGCGCACTGGCGATGTCGGCGTAGTTGTTCCACCCGCCGGTGGGTTCGTAGGCAGCGGCAAAGGCGCCGCTGCGGTCGCTCAGGGATTCGAAGCCCACGGAGATGTCGGTCACGTTGATGACGCTCGCCATCCTGTTGAGGGCGTTCTGCAGCCGCGTCATCCACGGGTCGGCCGTATCGCCGAACCACAGGGTGCTCTCGGCCCTGCCGTTGCCGCGCTGGATCTCGGCGCTGGCCTTGCGCAGCACGCGCACGATCTCCGGCCCCATCCGGCTGACGATGGCGCTATCCGTCGGCCCCAGGCCCTGTGCGATGAAACCCATGATAAGTCCCTCCTCGTCGTGACCGTGAATGGCCGGCAGCAGGCCCTTCAATCGAAGCTGTAGGTGAAGTCGTTGTCGGCAACACCGACCTGCACGCGTTCGATCGGCTGGCCTTCGAGCATGCGGCGCAGGAACTCCTCGCTGATGCGCGGCAGCATGGTGTTGGTGAGGATGGCGTCGATCATGCGGCCGCCGCTTTCAAGCTCGGTGCAGCGGCTGGCGATGAGCTTCACCACCGCGTCGTCGTAGCCGAAGGGCACCTTGTGGCTGTCGCGGATGCGCCGCTGGATGCGGCCGAGCTGCAGGCGGGCGATGACGCCGATCATCTCGTCGTTGAGCGGGTAGTAGGGGATGACGACCAGCCGGCCCAGCAGCGCCGGCGGAAAGACCTTGAGCAGCGGCTCGCGCAGCGCGGTGGCCATGCCCTCGGCGTCGGGCATGAGGTCGGGGTCCTTGCAGAGTTTGGTGATGAGCTCGGAGCCGGCGTTGGTGGTGAGCAGGATCAGGGTGTTCTTGAAGTTGATCACCCGCCCCTCGCCGTCCTCCATCCAGCCCTTGTCGAAGACCTGGAAGAAGATCTCGTGCACGTCCGGGTGGGCCTTTTCGACCTCGTCGAGGAGCACCACGCTGTAGGGCCGCCGCCGCACCGCCTCGGTGAGCACGCCGCCCTCGCCGTAGCCCACGTAGCCCGGCGGGGCGCCCTTGAGGGTGGAGACGGTGTGGGCCTCCTGGTACTCGCTCATGTTGATGGTGATGACGTTCTGCTCGCCGCCGTAGAGCGCTTCGGCCAGGGCCAGCGCGGTCTCGGTCTTGCCGACGCCGGAGGTGCCGGCAAGCATGAACACGCCGATCGGCTTGTTGGGGTTGTCGAGGCCGGCGCGGGAGGTCTGGATGCGGCGGGCGATCATCGCCATCGCGTGGTCCTGGCCGATGATGCGCTGGCCGAGAATGGCCGGGAGCCGGAGCACCGTCTCGATCTCGTTGCGGGCCATGCGGCCGACGGGGATGCCGGTCCAGTCGGCGACCACGCTGGCCACGGCCTGGTGGTCGACGGTGGGGAGGATCAACGGGTGCTCGCCCTGCAGCGTGACGAGTTCGGTCTGCACCGTGTGGAGACGGGCCAGCAGGGCGTCGCGGTCGGGGGGCGACTCGGCGGGGGCCGGAGCGGTTGCGGAGGCGGGCGCTTCAGGCGCAGCTTCGGGTGCTGGTTCAGGTGCTGTAGCGGGCTGGGCTTCAGGCGTAGCGGGCGCCTCGACCGCGGCGGTGGGCGGCAGGTCGGCGGTGTCGATAGGCGTTGGCTGGCTGCTGCCGCGCAGCTTGCCGCGCAGGGCGAGGAGCTCGTCCACCAGCGATTTTTCGCGCTCCCAGCGGGCTTCGAGCTCGGCGAGGCGGGCCTGCTCGGTGGCCAGGGCGGCGTCGGCGGTGGCCTCGCGCTCGGCCACGTCGAGGCCGATGTCCTTCTCGCGGGTGATGATCTCTCGCTCGGTTTCGAGGGCGGCGATGCGCTTGCGGCAGTCGTCCACCTCGGCCGGCGTGGCGTGCAGGCTCACCGCCACCCGCGCGCTGGCGGTGTCGAGCAGGCTGACCGCCTTGTCGGGCAGCTGGCGGGCGGGGATGTAGCGGTGGGACAGGCGCACCGCGGCGTCGAGCGCCTCGTCGAGGATCTGCACCTTGTGGTGGGCCTCCATGGTGCCGGCGACGCCGCGCATCATCAGCAGCGCCCGCGCCTCGCTGGGCTCGTCCACCTGGATCGACTGGAAGCGCCGGGTGAGGGCCGGGTCCTTCTCGATGTACTTTTTATATTCGGCGAAGGTGGTGGCGCCGATGGTGCGCAGGGTGCCGCGGGCCAGCGCCGGCTTGAGCAGGTTGGCGGCATCGCCGGTGCCGGCCGCGCCGCCGGCCCCGACCAGGGTGTGGGTCTCGTCGATGAACAGGATGATCGGCTTCGGGCTGGCCTGGACTTCGTCGATCACCGAGCGCAGGCGCTGCTCGAACTCGCCCTTCATGCTGGCGCCGGCCTGCAGCAGGCCCACATCCAGCCCGCGCAGCTCGACATCCTTGAGGCTGGGCGGCACGTCGCCGCGGGCGATGCGCTGGGCGAAGCCCTCGACCACCGCGGTCTTGCCCACCCCAGCCTCGCCGATCAGGATGGGGTTGTTCTGGCGCCGCCGCATGAGGATGTCGACGACCTGGCGGATCTCCTCGTCGCGGCCGACGATCGGGTCCATCTTGCCGGAGCGGGCCTGCTCGGTGAGGTCGGTGGTGAAGCGCTTGAGGGCTTCCTGCTTGCCCAGCTGGGCCGGCGGGATCGCGCCGCTGGCCTCGCCGGGCTGGGCCGCCGAGCCGTCGGCGGCGGACAGGAACTCTTCGGGCGAGCCGGCCACGATGCGGGCGAACTCGTCGGTGAGGGTGTCGCCGCGGATGCGCTCGAACTCCCGCGAGATGGCCATCAGCGCGCCGCGCAGGCTGGGCGTCTTGAGCATGCCGATGAGCAGGTGGCCGGTGCGCACCTGGCTCTCGCGGAACATCAGCGAGCCATACACCCAGCCGCGCTCGACGGCGTGCTCGACGTGGTCGGACAGATCCGAGATGGAGGTGGCGCCCCGCGGCAGGCGGTCGAGGGCGTTGGTGACGTCGCCCGCCAGCCGGCCGGCATCGAGCTCGAAGTGGCGGACGATGCGGTGCAGGTCGGAATCCGGCGTCTGCAGGATCTGCTGGACCCAATGCACCAGCTCAACATACGGGTTGCCCCGCAGCTTGCAGAACACCGTGGCGCCTTCGATGGCCTTGTAGCCGAGGCTGTTGAGTTTGCCGAAAAGTGCGACGCGGCGGATCTCGCTCATGATCGTGTCACCTGGAAGTTGCGGATGGATTGGCGCGGGCTGCCCGGCGCAGGGCGCGGTCCACGTCGAGCACGAGGTCGGCGGCCGGTGCGGCGCTTTGGCGGCGCCCCAGCCAGCTGGTGTAACCGAGCCGCCCGCCCTGGCCGAGGCAGAGCGGCGGCACCGCCTGGCCGTGCAGCACGAGGCGGGCGTCCCAGCTGTATTCGAGCCCGGCGTAGTTGCGCACGCAGGCCTGCAACTGGGCGATGCCGCGCCCGCCGGGGAGGAGCTGGGTGTATTGGGCCAGGTCGAGGGGCCCCAGGCTCAGGCGGAACTTGTGCTGGCGGTCCCACACCCGGCGGCCGACCAGCGCGCTGCGGCCAAGCACGTTGCCGGCGCGGCCGAGGCGGGCGTGGTCGCGCGGGCGCACCGCCATCCAGTGCCCGACGAACTGCTCGACACTCACCGGCACCCGGAAGAAACCCTCGACGAGCTGGCCGAGGCCTTCGGCGTTGCGCACCTGCCGGTTGAGCAGGCCCGCGTGGTGGAGCTTGGCAAAGTCGGGCAAGGCGTCGCGCTGGCGCAGGCCGGGCAGGCCGATGCCGGCCAGCGCGCCCACGTAGCGGCCGAAGCTGTCGTCGCCGGGGCGGTCGAGACTGGCGCAGGGCTGGGCCTGGGCCCAGGCCCGGTGGAAGAGGCCCAGGAAGCGGTGGTGGATGATGTCGGCGAAGCGCGCGAAGCTCGGGTCGCCGGCCTGCAGCTGGCGACCGTAGGCGTATTCGGTGAGGTGCAGCGGCAGCGGGCCGTTGGGGCCGAAGAGGCCGAAGAAGCGCACCTCGAGCCGCGGCGGCCGGCCGGCCTGGCCCGGCTTGAGCCCCGACAGGGTGGCCGGCGCGAAGCCCAGCGAGACATCCTGGCCGAGGCGCAGGGGCTCTTCGGCCGGGCGCAGCGCGGTGCCGAAGCGCGGTGCGGCGGGGGCGGCGCATTCGATGCGGCGCAGGGCCTGGTGGAAATCCCACGCCCACGGCTCGCGGGCGATGGTGGCGAGCAGTGCGGCGAGCTCGGGCCCTACAGAATCGGTCGGAGTCCGCATCGTGCCGGCCAGTGCATGATCTCGCCCCGCGTGACGGAGCGCAGCACCGTCTCCGTGAAGCTGTTGAGGCTCACGTGCCGGGCCAGGAAGCGCTCCAGCACGCAGCCCATGAGAAAGGCGCTGCCGCCCTCGAAGAGCAGCTCATCCATCTCGATGGTGATCTCGAGGCCGCGCCCGAAGCACAGCGGGCCGGGCATCGGCAGGCGGCTGATCACCGGCTCGCAGCGCACCGAGCGCAGGCCCTCGACCTGCCGCTGCATGCCCGCCTCGGCGGTGGTGGCGTAGAGGCCGAGCAGCTCGCGCAGCGCGGCAGCGCCTTCGCGCTCGTCGGTGTCGAGCAGCGACAGGTAGTTGAGCGACAGCTGGCTGATGAACTTCCAGGCCTGGGCCCCCTCGGCCACCGCCGACCAGGGCCGCGACGGGCGCCGCACGCAGCGGATGGCCTCGACCGGGGCGGCGGCCTCCATCACGAAATCGCTGTGCCCGAAGCCGACCGGCATGATGATGGGCAGGTCGCGGTTGGTGCACCGGGCCAGCACCGAGAGCTGGCGCAGGTCGCTGCGGTAGGGCGCCTCGCGCGGGTCGACCAGGGACAAAAAAGCCTCGCTGCCGATGTAGCCGGTGCGCGGGCCCGTGCGCTGCTGGCGCTCGGAATGCAGCCGCGGCTCGCGGCGCAGGGCGTAGAAGCCGTGGGGCGGCGGATCGGCCGCGTAGTGGTCGGCGTAGAAGGGCTGGAAGCTTTGCTCGCTCTGCACGCCGGTGCCGTAGCCGGTGACCTCGCAGAGGTCGTAGATTTCGAAATCCATCGGCCGGGTGCGGTCGGGCACCACGTGGAACTCATTGGCGCTGTCGGTAACCTGGATGCGGTCGATGCGCTTCTCGAAGAGGTTGATCGCCGGCGTGCAGTTGAGCAAAAAGTCGGCCGCGCCGACCACCGGCTCGAGGGCCGCGTCGCCACGCCCGAAGAGGATCACCAGCTCCATCTCGGTGCCGGGGTTGGCCGCCACGGCCTCGGCCAGCCCGCCGATCTCGACGAAGAGGTAGCGCTGGGGGAACGAGAAATACTCCTGCAGCAGACGGTAGCCGCCGAAGTTGCGGGCGCTCACCGGCAGCAGCGCCTCGGCGTCGTCGAAGGCCGGCAGGCCGATGTGCTCGCGCGGGATGAAGCGGAAGCTGGCCTTGCCGCGCTCGCCGGCCGCGTGCAGCACGCCGAGGGCCGAGGCGCCGATCAGCTCGAAGAGCTTGTAGGCGACCTCGTCGGCGCCGCCGAGGTGGAAGCACAGGCTGTCGATGCCGGTTTGCGCAAAGCTGAGGCCGGCGCTGCTGCGCAGGCGGATCCGCACGCCGCCCTTGCAGGCCCCGCCCAGGGGCAGCCCGGCCAGCGGCAGATCGGGGGCGAACGAGAAGTAGCCGGCCTCGACGACCTCCACCGGCCACAGCTTGAGGGCCCGCGCGGTGCGGAACTCGCAGGCCGCGGCGTCGCCCTTGCCGGGCTGGCTGCGGATGGCGGTGCCGCGGGGCACGGGGCAGCCGGCGGCGAGGTTGGCGTCGGCCAGCACAGGCTGGAACTGCGCCACCAGCATGGCCGGCGTCGGCGCCAGGTAGTGGGGGTAGAGCATCTCCAGCAGGCGCTGGGAGAAGCGCGGGAACTCGGCGTCGAGCTTGAGCTGGATGCGCGCCGCCAGGAAGGCCACCCCTTCGAGCAGGCGCTCGACATAGGGGTCGTGCACCTCGATGCCCTCCATGCCCAGCCGGCCGGCGATCTTGGGGAAGGCCTGGGCGAACTCGGCGCCCATCTCGCGGAGGTGGAGGAGCTCCTGGTTGTAGTGGCGGAGCAGGCGCGGGTCCATGGCGGGGCTCAGGCGGCCAGCTCGGCCAGCGCGACCTGGCCGGTTTCGAGGTCGACCTCGGTGCGCAGCAGCAGCTCTAGGGGCACCGGCTGCGCCCACACCTGGGCCGAGATGCGCACGCTCACCACGTTGTGCCAGCCGAGCCCGTTGTCGGTGGCCATCGCCTCGACCAGCAGGGTGTGGGGCAGGACGCGCGGCTCGTAGCGCAGGATGGCGCTGCGGATGCCCTCTTCGAGGTCGTGTACGTCGAGGGTGGAGGCGGTTTCGCCGGCGAAGGCCGGCATGCCGTAGTTGAGCACCGAGCGCTCGACCTCCGGGTAGGCTGACAGGTCTTCGCCGGCCCCCATGCAGATGGCGTTCATCAGCGCGGCCAGGTCACGCAGCACGGCGGCGCGCAGCTGGGCCTTGGTGAGCACGCGGGCCTCGCGGGGCTCGCTGAGCACCGTGGGCGCGTCGTCGGTGAGGCGGTCAAGCAGCGAGGGCTGCAGGCGTTCGGCAGGGCTGGGGTCGGCCACGCATCACTCCCCATTGTCGGCCGCCGGGGCGATGAGGATCTCGCGCACGTCCATCAGCGGAAACTCGCCCGCGTCGGTGGCCAGCACCCGCTGCCCGAGGCCGGTGAACACCCCCGCCGGGGCCTCGACCCATTCGGTGCGGCGAGACAGCCGGACCAGTGGGTCGGGGTGCTGCTCGGAGCCCACGTAGCGGGTCGGGATCACGCCGACGCTCTCGCCACCGTTGGTGAACATGAAATGGGCCGGCATCCAGACGGTGTCCCGCAGGTCTTCGGGCTTGTCGATGACGACACGGCTGAGGCGGGCAAAGGGCAGCCAGTAGTAACGCCCGTTGATGACCGCCTCGCACACCGGCCCGAGCCGCATGTCGGCGTCGGCGATCCAGCCGAAGGCCTGGCCGTCGATGCTGCCGGCGCTCACCGGCGCGGCCTCGAAGGCGCGCTGGCGCAGGGCCTCGGCGGCGTCGGGGCGGCCCTGCCCGGCGGTCAGCAGCGACTCGATGAGCAGCGCCAGCCAGTCGTCGGGCTGGCCGAAGATGACCGGCGAACGCCGCCCGGCAAACACGTCGGCCCGCAGCGCCTCGCAGTGGAGGGTTTCGCGGTACATCTGGGCCATCGCCAACGCAGAGGCGTCGAGCTCGGCGGCCACGTTGAGCTGGTTGAGGGCCCGCTCCCACTGCCCCTGCACCGCCAGCAGCTGGAACAGGAAGATGCGCAGCGCGGCCTCACCGGGGCTGGCGCGCACGGCGCTCTGGAGCAGCTGGAGGGCTTCATCGACGGCCCCCTCCCGGATTGCACGTTCTGCAGCTTGGACTGGGTTCATGGCGTCGGCCCCGGGGCTGGTTCAGCCTATGCGTTGGTGTTGATTTCGGTCTCGAAGGTGAGGGTGCCGCGCCCGCCGCCGGTCTTGCCCTGGGGCACGTATTCCACCTTGACCTTCTGGAAGCTGAAGGCAAACTCCTCGGTGAGCACCGACGAATCGGCGCCCGCGCCACCGCTCACCTGATGATGGGTGAGGCGCGCCTTCTCGATGGTGATCATGAAGTAATCGAGGGCGTCGGGGCCGCCCGACTTGCGGACGGTGAGGACCGCCTTCTTGACGAGTTCGTTGTTGCGCAGCGCCGACATCAGCGCGGTGCTGGCGCTGTCGACGCCCTTGACGATGCGCAGCTGGTCGAAGCTGGTGCGGGCCGTGGCGTTGCCGAAGGCGTCGGAGGGGCTGCTCATCCCCCACGACCAGGAGACCACGTCGATCTCGCCAGCGTGGCGCGTGTCGACGGACTCGCCCTTGATCGGCCCCTGCTTGGTGCCGTCGATCTTCAGAAACATGTCGCGCAGAGCCATGACGCGAGCCTTTCGGTGAGCCGGGGCGCGAGGGCGGCCCGGAGTTCGCCAGAGTCAGGTTGCAGGCAGCGGCTCGCCCGGGCGCCGAAGCGCACCGGAAGAGACGCAGACCTGGCGGATGCGCCCCGGGCAGGCCGCCCGGGACGCACCGATACGGCGGGTCAGGCCGCAGCGTTGCCGGCGATGTCCCAGGCCGCGATCTTCGCGCCACCTTCCTTGCCGCCCTTGGCGCTCTGCGGCTGGTATTCGAACTTGAACTCGGCGAAGTTGAGCGTCACGTTCTCGGTGAGCCGGTCTTCACCGCCGCTGCCACCCACGCTCACCGAGGCCACGAGCACTTCCTTCATCGTGATCTTGATGTATTCGAGCGGCTCCTTGCCGGCCTTGCGCACGGTGAGGACGGCTTCGTCGTAGTGCTCGCCGGTGCAGCAGCCGAGGATCAGGGCATTGCTCGCCCCGTCCACGTACTTGGTGAAGGACAGGTCCTGCACGTTGACCTTGCCAGCCCCGCCGCCGCCGCCCATGTGGGTGGTGCCGCTCTGCGACATGCCCCAGCTCCAGGCGAGCACGTCGATCTCGTCCTTGTGCTTCTTGTCCACCGATTCCCCGGTGATCGTCTTGATCTTCATGAACATGTCGACGGCCATTTTGGTCTCCTAGCGATTGAACAACACAATGTCTGGCAGCCCCTGCACGAAGCTGCACCACCGTTCACACCGCGATCCGCCTCGCATCGGAGGCCGCCCGCGACTCGGGTCGGACACGAACACTGCAGGCCGCCCTGCCCCAAACCCGAGAAGCGGCGGGGCGGCCAAAACGGGTGTGGCTCAGGCGCTCTTCTGGGCCGGCAGCTTGGAGACGAGACGCAGCGACACCGTCAGGCCCTCGAGCTGGTAATGGGGCCGCAGGAAGAACTTGGAGGTGTAGTAGCCCGGGTTGCCCTCGACCTCCTCGACCACCACCTCGGCCGCGGCCAGCGGGCGGCGGGCCTTGGTCTGCTCGGTGGAGTGGGCCGGGTCGCCGTCGACGTAGTTCATGATCCAGTTCTGCAGCCAGCGCTCCATGTCGCCGCGCTCCTTGAAGGAGCCGATCTTGTCGCGGACGATGCACTTGAGGTAGTGGGCAAACCGGCAGCAGGCAAACAGGTAAGGCAGGCGCGCCGCCAGGTTGGCGTTGGCGGTGGCGTCGGGGTCGTCGTACTCGGCCGGTTTCTGCAGCGACTGGGCGCCGATGAAGGCGGCGAAGTCGGAGTTCTTGCGGTGGATCAGGGGCATGAAGCCGCTCTTGGCCAGCTCGGCTTCGCGCCGGTCGCTGATGGCGATCTCGGTGGGGCATTTCATGTCGACCCCGCCGTCGTCGGTGGGGAAGCTGTGCACCGGCAGGCCTTCGACGGCACCGCCCGATTCGACGCCGCGGATCCGCGAGCACCAGCCGAACTCCTTGAACGAGCGGTTGATGTTGACCGCCATCGCGTAGGCCGCGTTTGCCCAGGTGTATTTGCGGTGATCGGCGGCGCCGGTGTCTTCCTCGAAATCGAAGTCGTCGACCGGGCTGGTGCGCGCCCCGTAGGGCAGGCGCGACAGGAAACGCGGCATGGCCAGGCCGATGTAGCGGGCGTCGTCGGATTCGCGCAGGGAGCGCCAGGCGGCGTATTCGGGGGTCGAGAAGATCTTGGTGAGGTCGCGCGGGTTGGCGAGCTCCTGCCACGAATCCATCTGCATCACCGTGGGCGACACCCCGGAGATGAAGGGCGTGTGGGCCGCCGCCGACACCTTGGACATCTCGCCCAGCAGCTCGGCGTCCTGGGGCGAGTGGTCGAAGTAGTAGTCGCCCACCAGGCAGCCGAAGGGCTCGCCGCCGAACTGGCCGTATTCTTCTTCGTAGACCTTCTTGAAGATCGGGCTCTGGTCCCAGGCGGTGCCCTTGAAACGCTTGAGGGTCTTGCCCAGGTCGGCCTTGGTGATGTTCATCACCCGGACCTTCAGGGTCTCGTCGGTCTCGGTGTTGTTGACGAGGTAGCTCAGGCCGCGCCAGGCGCCTTCGAGCTTCTGGAAGTCTTCGTGGTGGATGATCAGGTTGATCTGCTCGGAGAGCTTGCGGTCGAGCTCGGCGATGATCGCCTCGATCGACTTGAGCACGTCGGCGTTGATCAGCTGGGTCTGGGCCAGCGCCTGCTGGGCCAGCGTCTGCACCGCCCGGCTGACCTCGTCGCGGGCCTCTTCGGACTTGGGCTTGAATTCCTTCTGGAGCAGGGAGGCAAAGTCGCCCCCCTCGACAGCCAGGCCGCTCAGGGCATCTGACTGGATTTGTTGGTCTGCCATTCGAACAACCT
>JAKLLM010000415.1 GCA_023150125.1 Zoogloea sp. | reverse complement strand
CGGCATCGCGCTGGTGGTCGACCGCCTGTCGGCCCTGATGCTGGTGCTCACCTCGACCATCGCCCTCGCCGTGTTGGTGTTCGGCGCGCGGCGCTGGGACCGGGTGGGGGTGCATTTCCACTCCCTGTTCCAGTTTCTGCTGATGGGGCTCAACGGCGCCTTCCTCACCAACGACCTGTTCAACCTGTTCGTGTTCTTCGAGGTGATGCTGGCAGCCTCCTACGGCCTCGTGCTGCACGGCTACAACCTGCGCCGCATCCAGGCCGGGATGCAGTACGTGGCGGTCAACCTGGTTGCCTCGCTGCTGTTCCTGATCGGGGTGGCGCTGATCTACGGCGCCACCGGCACCCTCAACATCGCCGACCTGACGCAGCGCGTCGCGGCACTCGGGCCGCAGGACACCTACCTGCTGCGCATCGGGGCGAGCGTGCTGGCGCTGGCCTTCCTGACCAAGGGCGCGATGTGGCCGCTCGGCTTCTGGCTGCCCACCACCTACGCCGCCGCCTCGCCGCCGGTCGCCGCGATGATGGTGCTGATGACCAAGGTCGGCGTCTATGCCCTGCTGCGGGTGTGGCTGGCGGTGTTCGGCGACGAGGCGGGCGAGCTGCAGGGCTTCGGCCTCGCGGCGCTCACCGCGGGCGGCATGGCGACCCTGCTGTTCGGGGCCATCGGCATGCTGGCCAGCCAGGACGGCGGGCGGATGGCGGGCTACGGGGCGATCATCTCGTCGGGCACGCTGCTGGCGGTGCTCGGCCATTCGGGCAGCGCGGTGCTCGCCTCGGGGCTGTACTACCTGATCGGCTCGACCCTGGCGATGGCCGCCTTCATGCTGCTGATCGAGCTCACCGAGCGCATCCGCCCTCCCGGCGCGGCGCTGCTGGCGATCACGATGGAAGCCTTCGCCATCGAGGACAAGCCCGAGGACCCGGTGGGCGTGGGCATCCCGGGCACCCTCGCCTTCCTGGGCCTCAGCTTCGTGGCCTGCGCGCTGGTCATCAGCGGCATGCCGCCGCTGTCGGGCTTCGTGGCCAAGTTCAGCCTTTTTCATGCGCTGCTGGCTATGCCGGGCCGGGTGCCCGCGACCACCTGGCTGCTGATCGCGCTGATGCTGCTGGCCGGGCTGGCGGCGATCATCGCGCTGATGCGCCTGGGCGTGCGCACCTTCTGGGCCTCGGGCGCCGTCACGCCGCCGCGGCTGCAGCTCTCCGAGGCCTTGCCGGTGGGCGCACTGGTGGCCCTGTGCATGGTGCTGACCCTGCAGGCCGGCACGGTGTTCGATTACCTCAGCCGCACCGTCGACGGGCTCGCACGGAGCGGCCCGGCCAGCGCGCGGGTGCTCGGCGAACCCCCGGTGGCGCGGCCGGCCGTCGTGGAGGCCTCGCGATGAAGCGCTGGCTGCCCTCCCCCCTGCTGTCGCTCGGCCTGCTGCTCACCTGGCTGCTGCTCAACCAGAGCGCCGAACCGGCGCACTGGCTGCTCGGCGGCGCCCTCGGGATCATCGCGCCGCTGCTGGCACGGCCCCTGCTGCCCCACGGCCACGCCCGCCTCCGCCGGCCGCGGGCGCTGCTGCGGCTCCTGTGGCTGTCGGCGATCGAGATCATCCGGTCGTCGGTGAATGTCGGCCAGCTCATCCTGCTGCGCAAGCCTGACGCGGTGAATTCGCAGTTCATCCGGGTGCCCCTCGACCTGCGCAGCCCCCACGGCCTCGCGCTGCTGTCGTGCCTGATCAACTCGACCCCCGGCACGGTGTGGGTGGACCTGCTGCCCGAGCGCCACGAGCTGCTGCTCCATGTGTTCGACCTGCACGACGAAGCGTGGTGGATCGACACCATCAAGACCAGCTACGAGGGCCCGATCATCGAGGTGTTCGAAGGCTCCGGCCCCACCCCGGAAGGAGAAAAGGCATGACGACCACGACGCTGCTGGCGGGCGCGATTTGGTTTGCACTGGGCTGCGTGGTGCTGGGCATGCTCTTTTGCACCCTGCGCCTGGCGATCGGCCCGACGGCCCAGGACCGCGTGCTGGCCCTCGATACGCTGTGGATGTGC
>JAKLLM010000414.1 GCA_023150125.1 Zoogloea sp. | reverse complement strand
GCCGTGCGCCCGCAGGTGCCCGTCGCCCCTTAGGAGATCTTCCATGCTTGTCAGCCCCCAACACGCTTCAGGTAGAGTTCTCAAACCGGCTCGGTTAGAATCCTCGACCGTGCCAGCGGCCCTGTGCGAAGGCCAGCCCGCTCCGCTCTTTTCCCTGCCCGATGCCGACATGGAAATGTTCGATCTGGCCTCGGTGCTGGGCTCCCATCATGTGGTCCTGTATTTTTATCCCCGTGACAACACCCCCGGCTGCACCCGTCAGGCCATCGACTTCAGCGACCACGACGCCGACTTCACGAAGGAGAAGTGCATCGTGATCGGCATCAGCCCCGACGATTGCCTGACCCACGCCGACTTCCGCGACGAGCACGGCCTGTCGGTCGAACTGCTCGCCGACGAGGAGGGCGAGGTGTGCAGGCTGTACGGGGTGTGGCAGTCGGAGATGCGCGATGGCGTCATGAAGCGCGGCGTGCGGCGCTCGACCTTCATCATTTCGTCCGACGGGGTGCTGAGGCACGTGCTGCACGATGTCAATCCGCGGGGCCACGCGGCAGAGGTCTTTCAGCTGGTGAAGCAACTCAACTCAAGGAAATTAAATGGAAATCGCCAAAAACACGGTCGTCACGCTTAACTACACGGTCAAGGATCCCGACGGCAACATGATCGACGACGGCCACCACCCCCTGGTGTATCTGCATGGCGGTTACGACGGCATCTTCACGGTGATCGAGGAAGCCCTGCACGGCAAGAAGACCGGCGACAGCCTGCAGGTCAAGCTGCTGCCCGAGGATGCCTTTGGCGAGTTCGACGAAGAGCTGGTGCTGGTGGAAGACGCCTCCCTGTTCCCCGACAACATCGAAGTCGGCATGTCCTTCGAGCGTGTCGGCGAGGACGGCGAGGAAGAGATGATCTACCGCATCACCGACATTGCCGACGGCAAGGTGGTGGTCGATGGCAACCACCCCCTGGCAGGCACCGCGCTGATCTTCGACATGACCGTGAAGAGCGTGCGCCCGGCCAGCGCCGAAGAGATCGGCCACGGCCACGTGCACGGTGAAGGTGGTCACCACCACTGAGGCCCGCCGGCCGGCGCAGGAAGCCGGCCTCGAGCCTTCAACGGAACGGACCGCCCTGACGGTCCGTTTTCTTTGGGCCTGTCGTGGCCCCTTGCCTTAAAACCGTAAACAGCAGCCGGCCACCCGAATCCGCCTGAGAAACCGCAGGAGTATCAGCGTTTTTCTCTGGGCTTGCCGTTGTGGCGGGAAGCTGCCGTCAAGCAGCCCTCATCGCGATGAACCGACTGGAAATGGACACTCTGCCGCCGCTGCTCAGGGTCGACAACCTGCAGGTGGAGCTGGGCACGCCGACACGCCCCGTGCGCCCCGTGGATGGTGTGAGCTTCGCGCTCCCCGCCGGCCAGACCCTGGCCCTGGTGGGCGAATCCGGCTGTGGCAAGTCGATGACGGCCTTGGCCTGCATGCGCCTGCTCCCCGCCGGAGGGCGCATCGCCGCCGGCAGCGTGCATCTGGGCAACGCCGCGCTCCACGCCCTGCCCGAGACGCGCATGCGCGACATCCGCGGCAACCACCTGGCGATGATCTTCCAGGAGCCGGCGAGCAGCCTCAACCCGGTCATGACCGTCGGCGACCAGATCGGAGAGGTGCTGGTCCGCCATCGGGGCCTGCACGGCCAGCCGGCCTGGGACGAGGCCGAGCGCCTGCTCGCCGCGGTGGGCATCCCCGACCCCCGGCGGCGCCTCTCCGAATACCCCTTCCAGCTCTCCGGGGGCATGAAGCAGCGGGTGATGATCGCCATCGCCCTGGCCGGCGACCCGCAGGTGCTGATCGCCGACGAGCCCACCACGGCCCTCGACGTGACGATCCAGGCCCAGGTGCTCGATCTCCTCGCCGAGCTCCAGGCACGCCGTGGCATGGGCATGCTGCTGATCACCCACGACCTCGGCGTGGTGGCCCGCATGGCCCACCAGGTGGGCGTGATGTACGCCGGCGAGCTGGTGGAGACTGGCTCCCGGGAAGCCTTCTTCGCCGATC
>JAKLLM010000013.1 GCA_023150125.1 Zoogloea sp. | reverse complement strand
TTGCGGTTGGGGTCGTCGGCCCGCACGCGGAAGATCTGGCTGCCGCCCATGCCGTCGAGGGGCTTGAGGATGGTGTCGCCGTGGGCGTCGATGAAGGCGTTGATGTCGGCCGCCAGGCAGGCCACGCGGGTGGGCGGGGCGAACTGCGGGAACTCGGTGATGGCGAGCTTCTCGGAGTGGTCGCGGATGCCCACCGGGTGGTTGAAGATGCGCGCGCCGGCCTGCATCGCGCGCTCCAGCAGCCAGGTGGCGGTGACGTATTCGAAGTCGAAGGGCGGGTCCTGGCGCATCAGCACCGCGTCGAAGGCGGTGAGGGGCAGGCTCTGCTCGGGGCCGGGGATGTACCAGGCGTGGTCGAAGTCGGACACCGACAGGGCGTGGCAGCGCGCCGACACGGTGCCGCCTTCCCAGATCAGCGCCTCGCGCTGGATCGCGAAGATCTCGTGGCCGCGGCGGGCGGCGGCCCGCATCATGGCGATGCTCGAATCCTTGTAGGCCTTGAGCTTGTCGAGGGGGTCGAGGATGAAGGCGAATTTCATCGCGGGCTCCCGGCTCAGGCCTCGACGGCCACGGCCGGCGCGGTTTCCTCGATCTCGACCGAGGCGGCCAGCAGGGCCAGGCGGGCCACCACGCCGTAGGCGTAGAAGCGGTTGGGGGCTGCGTCGGGCGCCTGGTTGCTGTCGGGCAGGCTGCACGGGGCCTCGAAGGCCAGCGGCTCGAAGTGCATGCCCGGGGCGTTGAGGTTCTCGTCGCGGCCGCGCTGGGTGTGCACGCGGTAGAAGCCGCCCACCACGTAGTGGTCCATCATGTACACCACCGGCTCGGCGACCGCGCCGTTGAGGGTCTCGAAGGTGTGCACGCCTTCCTGGATGATCACGTCGTGCACCTCCAGGCCTTCCTTGACCACGCTCATCTTGTTGCGCTGCTTGCGGTTGAGGCCGATCAGCTCGGAGGCGTCCCTGACCGTCATGACGCCCATCCCGTAGGTGCCGGCGTCGGCCTTGACGACCACGAAGGGCTCGTCGCTCACCCCGTATTCCTTGTACTTGGCGCGGATGCCGTCGAGCATCGTGGCGACCTTGTCGGCCAGCTCCTGCTCGCCGGTGCGGGCGTGGAAGTCGAGGCCGCTGCAGGTGTCGAAGGCCGGGTTGATGCGCCACGGGTCGATGCCGATCTCGGCGCAGAAGTCGCGGGTGACGCGGTCGTAGGCGGCGGCGTGGTTGGACTTGCGGCGGGCATGCCAGCCGGCGTGCACCGGCGGGATCACCCACTGGTCGTGGAGCTCGTTCATCAGCGCCGGGATGCCGGCGGAGAGGTCGTTGTTGAGCAGCACCGCACAGGGGTCGAAGCCCTTCACGCCGAGGCGGTTGCCGTGGCGGACCAGCGGCTCGAGGGTCAGGCTGGCGCCGTTGGGCAGCTCGACCACGGTGGGCTCGGTGATCTCGGGCAGCAGGCTGCCCAGGCGCACCTCAAGGCCGGTGAGGCGCAGGATGGACACCAGCTTGGCCACGTTCTGCAGGTAGAACTGGTTGCGGGTGTGGTTCTCGGGCACCAGCAGGATCGAGCGGGCGCCCACGCAGATGCGCTCCACGGCGCTCTGGGCGGCCTGCACGCAGAGGGGCAGGAAGGCGTCGTTGAGGTTGTTGAAGCCGCCGGGGAAGAGGTTCAGGTCGACCGGGGCGAGCTTGAAGCCGGAGTTGCGCAGGTCCGTCGAGCCGTAAAAGGGCGGCATGTGCTCCTGCCACTGGCTGCGCATCCACCGTTCGATGGCGGTGGCATTGTCGAGGAAGTGCTTTTCGAGCTCCAGCAGGGGGCCGGTGAGCGCGGTGGTGAGATGGGGGACCATGGAAACCTCGCGGACTGTTCTCAGGTGGGCTGGGCGTCAGGGGATCGACACCGGGAGGGCGGGTCGTGGACCTGCGCGGCCCGTGTTGGTTCGTTTGATCTTACACCATCCGCCCGGCGTGCCCTGTTGCGGGGCGCCCTGATGGCCGTTTCGGGAGGGGCGCTTCAGCCGGGCTCGGGCAGGAACTGGCGGAAGCTGTCGGGCAGCGGGGCGTTCTCGAGGCTGCGCTGGCTGAAGAGGAAGCGGCCGTCGCAGACGAAGCCCAGGTCGCCCCAGTCGACGGCGTTGAGGGCCGCGCAGAGGGCGGCCAGGTCGACATCCGGGCGGTGGGGGAAGACCCCCAGCACTGCCCCGTCGAAGTGGGTGCAGGGGTGCAGGAAGAAGGGCTTCGGCTGGCGCGTCTTGGCGTTTACATAAATGCGCGGGGCGTTGCTGCGCGGCAGGCCGCGGCCCCAGTGCCACCAGTTGCTGTCGTCGAACTTGCGGATGCGGCGGGCGAGCAGGCGGTCGCGGTGGGGCAGCAGCGCCGCCGGCGGGCCTTCGCCGGGCTCGCACCAGATCATCCGGCGGGTGCGGCCGCTGCGCAGGGTGGACGAGCTGACGAAGTCGAGGGTGCCCGCCTCTTCGCTGACGTAGATCTCGTCGGCGCCCGACACCGCGCCCACCTTGACGCTGGCCAGGGCCCGCAGGTTGAGGGTGTAGTCGTGGTGGGAGAACAGCAGGTGGCCGGCGCACTCGGCGAAGTGGCGGTACTGCCAGGGCGGGTATTCGAGGATGTGGGCCAGCTTGTCGGACTGGCTGATGTGGGCCCAGGCGGTGTTGTGGCTGAGGTTGCCGAGCTCGTAGCGCCAGATCAGGCAGTTGGGCAGCGCGTCGGCGAACACCCGGGCGTCGCCCAGCTCGATGGCGTGGGTGATGGTGCCGCGCTCGTGCAGCCAGCGGTTGAGCCGGCGCGCGCTGGTGGCCTTCAGGAAGTCCCGCGGGGTGATGAAGATCAGCTCGCCGCCCGGTGCCAGGTGGCGCACGCACTTCTCGATGAAGAACAGGTAGAGGTTGCTGCGCCCGTCGAAGCCGTCCTGGCGCAGCAGCTTGCGGGTGGTCGCGCCGATGTCGCGGTAGCGCACGTAGGGCGGGTTGCCGATCACGGTGTCGAACTTCTCGCTCTCCGGGTAGGCGAAGAAGTCGGTGTTGAGCGCCTCGGGGGGGCACTGGCGGGGGTCGAGCTCGATGCCCACCGCGTGGCGCAGGTGCTTGAGGAAGGCGCCGTCGCCGCAGGAGGGCTCCAGCACCCGGCCGGTGTTCTGCCGCAGGCGCAGCATGCAGCGCACGACGGATTCCGGGGTGAACACCTGGCCGAGGGATTCCAGGGCCGGCGGAGCGGGGGGCGGAGCGAGGGTGGACAGCATGGAGTCGGGGCGGATCAGGAGCGCGGCCATTGTGCCGGAAGCGCGCGAAACGGGCCAGCCGCGCCCAAGCTGAGCACTTTTCGTGGGAATGCTTTGCCAATAATTTAACGCTCTCAAAAATAAATCGGTCGGCATGCGGTTGCCCGGCGGATGCTTCTGTACTATCCGGCTTTGTTAAAAAGTTGTGCGGGACCGCGCCGGCTGCCCAGCCTGGGCTGGCGCGGGTTTCCGGCGATCGAAACCTCCGAAAGTGCAGCATGAACCAGCTTCCCGACCGGGTCCTTTCCCTCCCCTTCATCTGGCGCGGCAAGCGCCTGTTCTCCGTCCGCCTGCGCGTGGCCGTGGGCGAGGCGGCCCTGCCGGACGTGCTGACCGGGCAGGCCGCCCAGGCCCTCACCCGGCAGCCGATCCCCCCCGGGGTCGACGGCCTGCTGCTGCGCTGCGTGGTCGATCCGGGCTGGCGCACCCACACCCTGCGCGACGACAGCGTGGCCTTCGTGCTGAGCCGCGACGTGTGGCACTACCTGGCCTGGACCGGGCGCTACGAGGACTTCCTCGAGGGGCGCTATTCGGCCAAGACCCGCGAGTCCTACGCCCGCGACGAGGCCCGCTTCCTGGAGCGCTGCGGGCAGGCCCTCGACCTGCGCGAATACCGTGAGCCGGCCCAGGTGGGAGAGTTCATCGGCCACCTGGCCGGGCTGCGCGGCCGCGGCCGGCTGGTCGGCCGGCCGGTCGAGTCGGCCACCCTGCTGGCGGCGGCCCAGCGCGGCGAGCTGCGTGCCTTCCTGCTGTGGGCCGACGGCGAGCCGGTGGCCGGGCTGTGCCTCACGGCGGTGGGCGAGGTGCTGCACTACCTGTGCTCGGTCGAGCACGACGACTTCCGCCCGTGGTCGGCGGGCACCGTGCTGCACCTGCAGGCGATCCGCCGGGTGTTCGCCGAGCCGGGCTTTCACTACATGGATTTCCGCCCCGGCGAGTGCGAGGTGAAGCGCCAGTTTGCCAACGGCGCCCTGCGTGGGGCGGCGGTGCTGAGCCTGCGCCGCACCCTGCGCAACCGCCTGCTGCTGGGTTTGTACGGTTTTCTGCAGGGCGCCGCCCGGGGGCCCGGCGCGCAGCCGGCGACGCCCGACGAGGTGCGCGAACTGCTTATCTGAGTGCGCTCCACCGGGGCGGGCGGCGGGGGCGTCAGGATGCGGCGCCCCCGCTGCTCCCCACCCCGGTGAGGCCGGCCACCAGGTCGGCGGCAAACGTCGACAGCCCCGCGCGCCGGCGGATGCACACCTTGAGGTCGCGCTGGGCCCAGGCCTCCTCGAGGGCAATGATGGCCAGCGGCGGCTGCAGCGGCCGCCCGGCCACCGCGCTCTGCGGCACCATCCCCACCCCGACCCCGGCCGCCACCATCCGGCACACCGCCTCGAAGCTGCGCACCTGGATGCGCACGTCCAGGTGGCGCCCCAGCGCGGCGGCGGCGTTCATCGTGAAGGTGTGGATCGCCGAGCCGGCGTGGAGCATCACGAAGGGCTCGGCCAGCACCTCGGCGAAGGACGCGCTGGCCGCCGCGGCGAGGGGGTGCTCGAGCGGGGCGATCAGCACCAGGCGGTCGGCCCGGTAGGGCAGCAGCTCCACATCCACCCCCTCGGCCTCCTCGGCCATCACCCCCACCTCCACCTCGCCGCGGGCCACCGCCAGCGCGATCTCGGGGCTGGTGTGCTCCTCCAGCGTCACGCTGACCTGCGGAAAGCGGCGCAGGAAGCCGGCCAGGTCGTCCGGCAGGAAGGTGTGGGTGGCGTGGGTGTTGGCCCACAGGCTCACGTGGCCGCGCACCCCCTGGGCGTAGGGGCTGAGGTCGGCGTGCATCTGCTCGAGCTGGGCGAACACCTGGCGGGCGTGGCGCAGCAGGGCCTCGCCGGCGCGGGTGAGGCTGACGCCGCGGGCCTCGCGCTGGAGCAGGGCGGCGCCGATCGAGTCTTCCAGCGCGCGGATGCGGTGGCTCGCCGAGGAGGGCGCCAGGTGGGCCCGCTCGGCCCCGCGGGTGAGGTTGCGGGCCTCGGCAACGGCCACGAAGAGGCGTAGGTCGGTGAGGTCGTAGCGCATCAGGGTTCGGCGTGGGCGAACGCCGGGCTGCAGAAAAGCCAATTGTAAGCCGCCCTGGCGCTGCCCATCATTCGCCCATCGCAAACTCTCCGACTGGTGGCCCTATCATGCCGTGGAAGCACCTGCCCGCCGAGCGCCTCGGCATCGCCCTGGCGGTGCTGGCCGCCGCCGGCTTCTCGCTGAAGGCGATCTTCGTCAAGCTGGCCTACGCCGCAGCACCCGTCGACGCGATCACCCTGCTGGCGCTGCGGATGGGCTTCACGCTGCCGGTGATCCTGTGGGTGCTGGCCGCCGACCGGCACGGGCTGCGGGCGCTGGGCCGGCGCGACTGGGGCCTGCTGGCGGCCCTCGGGCTGCTCGGCTACTACGGCGCCAGCATCCTCGACTTCCTGGGGCTGCAGTACATCTCGGCCGGGCTGGAGCGGCTGATCCTGTTCACCTACCCCACCCTCACCGTGCTGATCGGGGTGCTGGCCCTGGGCAAACGCCTGGAGCGCCGGCAGCTGGCGGCGCTGGGGCTGTCGTATGCCGGCATCGCGCTGGCCTTCGCCCACGACCTGCGCCTGTCGGCCGACGGCGGCGCGGTGGTGCTGGGGGCTGCGCTGGTGTTCGGCTCGGCGCTGTCGTATGCGCTCTACAGCGCGGGGGCCGAGGTGGCGATCAGGCGGCTGGGGGCGGTGCGCTTCTCGGCGCTGGCGATTCTGGTGTCGACGCTGGCCACCCAGGCCCACTTCGTCGCCGTCCACCCCCTGGAGGCCCTCGCCCAGCCGCCGGCGGTGCTGGGCTACGCGGCGGCGATGGCGCTGGTGTCGACGGTGCTGCCGGTGTTCTGGCAATCGGCCGCGATGCAGCGCATCGGCGCCGCGCGGGCGGTGCTGATCGGCAACCTGGGGCCGATCCTGACCCTCTTCTTCGGCTGGTGGCTGCTCGGCGAGGCGGTGTCGGCGGCCCAGCTGGCGGGGGCGGGGCTGGTGGTGGCGGGGGTGTTGGTGGTGACGGGGAGGGTGGCCCTGCGCTGGCCGGGGCGCCGGCCGGCGGGAAGCCGGGATGGCGCGGGGTGAGTTTTGCCTGGCCCGTGAATGTGGTGGGCTTGTTGGGGGGCTGTTGGCTGATGGGGACCAGCCGCTTTCCGTTGTCTGGCGTTTCGTTGGCCGGGGCGCGGTTCCACGGTCGGGTTCGCTGATGGAGACCAAGCGCTTTCCTTCGTCTTGCGTTCCGTTGGCCGGGTCCCGGCCCGGCGGCCGGCCTACTTTCTTGCGTCGCCAAGAAAGTAGGCAAAGAAGGCGACCCCGCCGAGCCGGTCGTCCGCTTCGCGGACGACTCCCTTGCGCTGCTCGCAACAGGCGGCCGGCGCAGAACTCGCCCGCTCTGCGGGCTCAGACAGCTGCGCCGGAAGGCCCCGCCTGTTGCTCCGCTGCTCAGCGGCTCGGAAGGGGCTTTCCGGAAGCACCGAGCGTTGCAGGGCGGGCGTGTGTGATCGGGGGGAGGTGAAAGGCGAAAGGCGAAAGGCGGGAGATGGGAGCGGGTGTAGCGGGGGCGGGTTGGCGTAGCGTAACCCGACATCCCTCCGCCATCTCAACGCACCGGTGATCCGGCGGCGGCGTTTGTTGGCTGTCGTGCGGGATCGCCGCGGCTCTTCGTCACCGGGCTGACCGCCTGATGGAGTTGGGGCTGGCCATCACGGCGGTGAGTGTTTCCGTCCGGCTGATGGCTTCTGCCGTCGTGCCGGCGGGATGGCCTGTCCCGGCGATGGCGTGTGCTGCCATCGAAGATGGATGAAGCCATCGGCAGGACGCGCGATGCCATCTGCCGGATGGGTGCGTCCGTGCTGGAGATGGGGGCAGCCATCCGGGAGACGGGAGGGGCCGTCGTGGTGATGGGGTGTGCTGCGGCGGAGATGGAAGAAGCCGTTGGCGGGATGGGCGGAGCCGTCTGTCGGATGGGGCTGTCCATGCCGGGGATGGGGGCAGCCATCCGGGAGACGGGCGAGGGCGTCGGCGGGGTGGTGCGTGCCATTCCGCCAGGGGCAGCCAGTTGCGGCGGGATGGGGGGAGCCATCTTCAAAATGCGACGAGCCATCGCAGGGATGGCTCGGGGGCAGAACCGGGTGGCCCCGGGTGGAGCGGGGCAGGCTGGGGGGTTAGTTGGTGTCGTCGTCGGGGCTCGGGCTGCGCTTGCCGGCGGTGGCGAAGCGCTCGGCGCCATGTTCCCGCAGCGCGTCGGCCACTGCGCTGCCTTCGGCGGCCTTGGCGAAGCGGTAGGCCGCCAGTGCCGCGCTGTAGAGGTCGCTGCCCAGGGCCCGCTCGGTATCCGCCGCCCGGCCGCCGAGCTGGCGCAGGCGGCTGAAGATCGGCCGCAGCTCGTCGAGGGCCCGCAGGTCGCGCTGCATCTCTTCGAGGTTGAAGCTGCGGGGCAGGATGTCCGGGTCCTGCTCCAGCGTCGCCAGGCTCTGGCGCACGAAGGATTCCGACGTCGGGCCCATCTTCACCAGCTCCAGCCGCTGCGCCGCCGTCAGCTCGACCATGGCCTTGAGCTTTTCCTCGAGCCCGGCCAGCATGCCGCGGATGGCGGTGAGGTCGTCACCGGTAAGGGAGATCGAAACGATGTTCTGGGACATGGGCATAGCCTCCGGATCGTTGAACCGGGGGCTTGGGCGCGCCCCCGAATGCGCTGGGGGATTGTAGGGGGATTTCCTTGGCTTATGTAAACAGGCTAGGAAATGTTTTGCATGTCATGGCGGGGCAGAGGGGCGTGCGGCGGAGGCTTCAGGGCTTGAAGCTTTCCGGCCACAGGAAATAGGGGCCGAATTTGGGGCTCATGCGAAACTCGCCGCCGGCGTCCTTGCCCTTGGCGGTGATGTAGTTCTTGCCGTCGCGGGCTTCGAGGTGCCCGGTGGCGAGCAGGCGGTCGAGCAGTTCGTTGGTCTTGAGGCCGAGCTTCTGCGCCAGCTTGGATGAGGTGAGCTTGCCGGCGCTTTCTTCGGCTTCGGGCTTGCTTTCCGGTTCGGTGGCCACGCGTTCGAGGGAGATCCGCACCTCGTCGCTGATGCGGATGATCCGCTGGGCCTCTTCGTAGGCGTCCTTGTAGAGCTCGCTGTCGTCGCTGCGGCGGATCAGCACGCCCATCTCGTTGTTGTTGATCTGGCTGAACTCGTAGAGGTTGAGGCTGGTGACGATGCACAGCTCTTCGTTCATGTAGCACTTGGCGTGCAGGTTCTTGCAGAAGCTGGTGCGGACGTAGGTGAGCTCCTTGAGCCAGTTGATTTCTTCGGGCTGCAGCTCGCTCTTGCCATAGACGATGCGGACATCGATCTTGAGGCGGTTCTTGTCGGCGAGGAGCTCTTTGATGCGGTCGTTGAGCTTGAGGAAGGGGCTGATGAGGATCAGCCGGTCCTTGGCCTCCTTGATCAGTTCTTCGAGGAAGTAATTCGTTGCGCTGGTGTTCAGGAACTTGGCCATGGGTGACTCTCGAATCGCGTATGAGTATGCGATTGTAAAAGATGAGTCGTGGCTGTGGACCTGTCCATGCCCCGGAGGCATGGCTTGACCAGGGGGGGCTGCTTCCCTATCATTGCCAGCAATACGACCGGCGCCTCTGCACTTTTGTGTACGCGTCGGTTTTCATTTGTGCGTACGGAAGTCCCATTACGGCTGTAGCCACGGTGCCCAGCCGTCCCAGCCCGGAAACGCTCCCAGTTCCGACAGCGCAACGGTCTGGTCGGCCGCTACCGGGAACTCATCGGCCAGCAGCGTCTTGAAGCGTTGGCCCCAGCTGGATTTCGGGCAGATCACGCGCAGCAACTGCTGCCTCAGGCAGAAATAGAAGAACGGCCTGGCCGAGTTCAGCGCGGCGGGCCAGCCCGGGGGAATCGGGGACAGTTCCAGTACGTTGATGTTCCACAGGCGGCTGTGGTGTGCGGACACATTGCGGATGAAGTTCAGGCTGCGCAGCCATTGCGCAAATGCTCTTCCCGAGGGGGCTCCGTATAAGGCCGCAATCGTTTGCTGATCGGCGTGCTGCATGCCGGCAAAAAGCTTGGACAGCAGACCGAAGTCTCATATCTCGATGGCCGCCCAGATCGGCAAGGCCCCGTACTGCTCCTGATGGTGCACCACAAAGGGCTCCTTGCGAGCCCGGTGCAGTGCGGTTTGGTACTTGCCCAGCCAGACTTGATGCTGCGTCCTGCCTGCGTCGGGCCCCTTGGCAATCACCTTCTTGGTGAAGTTGCCGTGCAGGCAGGCCGGATTCTGGTGTGCCCGCGGGTCGCGTCGCCCCAGCAAGTGGGCGACATCCACGCGCACTGCCATCTCGATGCGCTCCAGCGCATCGAGGGCCAGCAGACGCAACTTCTTGTCGAAGACATACAGGCGCACCACGTCCTCGAACCGGCTGCCCGGCGTGAAGGTGTCCAGACGTACCGCCTTGCCTTGGGCCACCGAGGCTACCGGGTCGATGGCCCGCAATGGATACCAGTAGCCGCTCAAGCGGTAGTAGCCCAGGCGCTCCAGGTAGTCGAGAGCTGCCGCCGGGTCGTCCACCTGCATTCCGCGATCCTGCAGTTGTTGCAACTGGTCGGCGAATGAGCGCCAGGGCTTGAGGGGTTTCACGTGCGCGGCTCACTCCGCCAGAAACAGCATCAGCAGCTCATTGAGGAAATGCCGCCCCCGGGTGGTGGGCCGGATGACATCTCCGTCGGTCTCGATGAGGCCTTGTTGCCTGGCCTTGAGCAGGCCGGCTTCGGCGGCTTCGAAGGGGAGGCCGGTGCGTTCGGTGAACAGGTGGCGGGGGAAGCCCTGGTTGAGGCGCAGGGCGTTCATCATGAACTCGAAGGGGAGCTCGGCGGCGCCGAGGCTGCGGCGCTCCTGCACGAACTGGCCGCTGTGGTGGGCGGCGAGGTAGGCGGCGGGGTGCTTGGGGCGGGTTTCGCGGACGATGCCTTCGTGGGACGAGAGCTTGCCGTGGGCGCCGGCGCCGATGCCGAGGTAGTCGCCGAAGGCCCAGTAGTTGAGGTTGTGCCGGCACTCGCGGCCGGGCTTGGCGAAGGCGGAGGTCTCGTAGTGGCGGTAGCCGGCGTCGCCGAGGAGGGCTTCGATGCGGTCCTGCATGTCGGCGGAGGCGTCGGGGTCGGGCACCTCGGGCGGGTTGGCGGCGAAGGCGGTGTTGGGCTCGAGGGTGAGGTGGTAGCAGGACAGGTGGCCGGGGCCGAGGGCGAGGGCGGTGGCGAGGTCGGCCTCGGCTTCGGCGAGGGTCTGGCCGGGCAGGGCGTACATGAGGTCGAGGTTGACGGCCTCGAAGTGGGTGAGGGCGGCTTCGGCGGCGGCGATGGCGTCGGCGCGGCCGTGGATGCGCCCGAGGGCCTGGAGGTGGCGCTCGTCGAAGCTCTGGATGCCCACCGAAAGCCGGTTGACGCCGGCCTGGCGGAAGGCCTTGAAGCGGCCGGCGTCGACGGTGCCGGGGTTGGCTTCGAGGGTGATCTCGGCCATCGGGTCGAGCTGCACGCGCATGCGGATGGCGGTGAGGAGCTCGTCGAGGCCGTCGGGGCTGATCAGGCTGGGGGTGCCGCCGCCGATGAAGATGCTGTGCACGCGGCGGCCCCAGATCTGCGGCAGGGCGCTTTCGAGGTCGGCGACGAGGGCGGCGAGGTAGGCGGCTTCGGGGATGCCGTCGTCACGCACGGCGTGGGAGTTGAAGTCGCAGTAGGGGCACTTCTGCACGCACCAGGGGTAGTGCACGTAGAGGCTGAGGGGCGGCGAGGCGCTGAGCTGCGGGGCCCACCCGCCGCTGCCGGCGGGGGCGGCGGCGCGGGGGGCGATGGGGATGATGCGGGCTTCGGCCATGGGGCGGCGGGGCGTTGGTGGTCAGGCCTGCTGCTCGGCGCGCAGGCGGTCGAGGAGCTGGCGCATGGCCTTGCCCCGGTGGGAGAGGACGTTCTTGAGCTCGCGTTCGATCTCGGCGGCGGTCTGGTCGAGGTCGGGGACGAGGAACAGCGGGTCGTAGCCGAAGCCGCCCTGGCCGCGGGCGGCTTCGAGGATCTCGCCGTGCCATTCGCCGCAGGCGATGAGGGGCTGCGGGTCGTCGGCGTGGCGGACGAGGGCCAGCGCGCAGTAGAAGCGGGCGCTGCGCCGGGTGTCGCCGGCCAGGCGTTCGAGGAGCAGGGCGTTGTTGCGGGCGTCGGACTTGGGTTCGCCGGCGAAGCGCGCCGACAGCACGCCGGGGGCGCCGCCGAGGACGTCCACACACAGCCCGGAGTCGTCGGCGAGGGCCGGCAGGCCGGTGGCGCGGGCGGCGTGGCGGGCCTTGGCGATGGCGTTTTCGACGAAGCTGGGGTGGGGCTCCTCGGCTTCGCTCACGTTGAAGGCCGACTGGGGCAGCACCTCGATGCCCAGCGGGGCGAGCAGGGAGGAGAGTTCCTTGAGTTTGCCGGCGTTGCCGCTGGCGAGCACGAGTTTGTCCATGACGGGGCTCCGGTTGGGGCTCAGGCGAGGCCGAGGGCCTGCTTCTGCTCGGCGACGAGGCGGGTGATGCCGGCGCCGGCGAGTTCGAGGAGGGCGTCGAGTTCGGCGCGGGAGAAGGGGCTGCCTTCGGCGGTGCCCTGGACTTCGACGAAGCCGCCGCTGCCGGTCATGACGACGTTCATGTCGGTCTCGCAGTCGGAGTCTTCGAGGTAGTCGAGGTCGAGCACCGGCACGCCCTTGTAGATGCCCACCGAGATGGCGGCGACGAAGTCGCGCATCGGGTTGGCGGGCAGCTTGCCGGCCTTGACGAGGCCGTCGAGGGCTTCGTGGACGGCCACGCAGGCGCCGGTGATGGAGGCGGTGCGGGTGCCGCCGTCGGCCTGCAGGACGTCGCAGTCGATGGTGATCTGGCGCTCGCCGAGGGCCTGCATGTCGACCACCGCGCGCAGGCTGCGGCCGATCAGGCGCTGGATCTCCTGGGTGCGGCCGCTCTGCTTGCCCTTGGCGGCTTCGCGGGGGCTGCGGGTGTGGGTGGCGCGGGGGAGCATGCCGTATTCGGCGGTCAGCCAGCCCTGGCCCTTGCCGCGCAGGAAGGGCGGCACCGATTCTTCGACGCTGGCGGTGCACAGCACGCGGGTCTCGCCGAATTCGATGAGCACCGAGCCTTCGGCGTGGCGGGTGAAGCCGCGGGTGATGCGGACGGGGCGCAGGTCGGCGGGCGTGCGGCCGCTGGGGCGGACGGTGGGGCTGGTGGAGGTGTTTGTGCTCATGCGGGCTCGCTGGAGTCGTCCGCCGGGGGCGGAGGGTGGGTTTCGGGCCGGCTGGCGGGGGCCGCCGGGGGTTTGCTGCCATTGTAGACGCTCGCCGGGCAGGCGGTCTGCAGGCGGTGCGGCGGCGGCCTGGTTTCGGGCGCTGTCGCGGAGGGGTATCGCCAGGGCCGGCGGGCGCGGTTCTTGCGTCGGACCTTGCCCTGCCTCGCCGGCATGCTCCTCGGACTTATCCGTCCGAGATGAGGAATTTTTTACGGTATTACTATATGAATCATGCAAGCATGGATGCCGTTGGCGTGGCGAAACTTTTGAAGGGGTTCCTTGCAATGCGCACCAGACTTGCCGTTTTCCATTTCGGTGCCGTGCTCCGGCTGTTGCAGGCGTGGCTGGTCGATACAACCCGGGAGAGCCGGGCGGCCCGGCTGTCGACGCTCGGGCTGCCGTCCGGCGGGCGGGGCGGTTCGTGGCAGGACGATTCGTCCCAGCGCATGCGCTGAGGGCGGCCCGCCGGGGCGCTGCACCGGGTTGGTGCGGGCCGCCGGCTGCGGGCTAGGCGAGGCGGCGCGCCGGCACGGGCGTGGCGCGGCTCACTTGAACTTGTGGATCGCGGCGTTGATCTCGCGGATGGCGCGCTCGATCTCGTCCTCGCTGAGGTCTTCCTGGTCGCGCTTGCTGCGCCCGAAGCCTTCCATCTGGGTGGTGTAGGCGTCGGCCGGCATGGTGCGGGTGGACACGGTGTCGGGGATGTCTTCCTGCTGATCGTCGTGCCAGGTCATGGCGATCAGGGTCATGTTGTCGCACTGGGGGCCGCCGAGGGTTTCGGCCTCGTTCATCAGCTTGGGGACGGCGTCCATCACGCGCCCGTCGGCGAGGGTGCCGACGATGGTGTCGGCATCCAGCGGGCCCCACACGCCGTCGGAGCAGATCGCCAGCACGTCGCCGTTGATCAGCGAGACGCCGCGGGAGAACTCGATCTGCGGCGGGTGGTTGCCACCCAGGCAGCTGAAGATGCGGTTGCGGCCGGGGTGCACGGCGGCGGCCTCGGCGTCGAGCAGGCCCTGGTCGAGCATCAGCTGGACGCGGGAGTGGTCGCGGGTCTGGGCGGCGAGCTTGCCCTTGCGGATCATGTAGAGCCGGGAGTCGCCGGCGTGGGCCCAGTGGGCCACCCCCTCCTGCACCAGGCAGGCCACGATGGTGGTGCGCGGCACGTCGGAGAGCTGCTTGTCGAAGGCGTAGTCGAGGATCGCGTGGTGGGCGTTGCTCAGCACCCGCGAGAGGAACAGCACCGGGTCGGAGACCTTGGGGCGGGCTTCCTGCTGGAAGGACTGGGCGATGAACTGAACCGAGATCTGGGCCGCGACCTCGCCATAGAGGTGGCCGCCCATGCCGTCGGCGAGGACGAGCAGCAGCGCATCACGCGTGTACGAATAGGCGACGCGGTCCTGGTTGGTCCGGCGCTTGCCGACCCGGCTTTCCTGGAAAATGGTGAATCTCATGTGCGGCCTATCATTGTCTTGAGGCGGGAGCCCAGCCCTTCGAGCCAGGTTTTTTGCTGGGGCGGCGCTTCCCGGTGGCGCTGGGCGAGAACCTTCTGCAAGGCGAAACAGCTTTGTGGGCGCTTCAGCGGGTCGAGCTGAAGGCACCAGTCGATGGTGGCGAGGAAGTGGGGCGAATACTGGCCGGCCCAGGCCTTGGTGGCCGGCACCACGGTGTCGTGCTTGACGCGCTCGTCGGAGCGCTGCGGCGACGAGCCCGCGAGGCAGGCGTACATGCTGGCGCCCACGCTGTAGATGTCGCTCCACGGGCCGAGGGCGTCGCGGCTGTTGAACTGCTCGGGCGAGGCGAAGCCGGGGGTGTACATCGGCTTGAGGATGGGCGTGTCGGAGAGCAGGGTCTGGCGCGCCGCGCCGAAGTCGAGCAATACCGGCGTGCCGTCGGCCCGCAGGTAGATGTTGGACGGTTTGATGTCGAGGTGCAGCAGCTTGTGGGCGTGGACCTCGCGCAGGCCGTTGAGCATGCGCGTGAACACGCCGCGGATGAAGCGCTCGCGCACGTTGCCCTTGTTCTTCTGGACGTAGTCGTGGAGCGTCCGGCCGCGCTCGAACTGCATCACCATGTAAACGGTGCCGTTGGCGCGGAAGAAGTTGAGCACGCGCACCACATTGGGGTGCACCAGCTTGGCCAGCGCGCGGCCTTCCTCGAAGAAGCACTTCATGCCGTAGCGGAAGGCGCCCTGGTGGGCTTCGGTGACGTGCGGCGTGACCTCGCCCTCGGCGCGCAGGGCCAGCGAGTTGGGCAGGTATTCCTTGATGGCGACCGGCGTGCCGTCCTGATCGTAGGCCAGATAGACAATGGAGAAGCCGCCCAGCGAGAGCTGCCGTTCGACGCGGTAGTGGTCGAGCAGAAAACCAGGGGGGAGGGCGCAGTTCTGTTGAGTGGCCATCGGGCAGGGCGCTACACTTCGTCTTTTGGTGGCGTTCGGGGTCGATAGTTTACCTGCGGATTGCCGCTCTACATCGGGAAAAACACATGATTCTCAGCATGACGGGCTACGCCGTCCAGACCCGCGACCTGGGCCGAGTGGCCCTGCACCTCGAACTGCGCAGCGTCAATTCCCGCTACCTCGATCTCGCCTTCCGCATCAACGACGATTTGCGCCAGGCCGAGCCGATCCTGCGTGAAGCGATCACCGGCAAATTGAGCCGTGGCAAGGTTGAATGCCGTTTCAATCTGCAGACGAAGGATAGCGCACCTCGCGAGCTTGCGATGAACGCCGTGCTGCTCGGTCAGCTGAAAAATGCCCAGCTCGCCATTCAGGCCGAGCTGCCCCAGGCCGCGCCCCTCAGTGTGGCCGAGGTGCTGCGCTGGCCCGGCATGCTCGCCGACGACAGCCCGACCTTCGATGCGCTGCAGCCCGAGATCGTCCGGCTCGTCGCGGCCGCCCTCGACGAGCTCGTCGCCACCCGCCGCCGCGAGGGCGAGAAGCTCGCCGAGATGATCCGCGGCCGCATCGCCCACATGCGCGCGCTGGTGGCCAAGGTGCAGCCGCGCGTGCCGGCATTGGTCGCCGAATACCAGGAGAAGCTCGCCACCCGCCTGCGCGATGCCGCCGCCACCCTCGACGACGACCGCATCCGCCTCGAAGTGGGCCTGTTCGCCCAGCGCGTCGACGTGGCCGAGGAGCTCTCCCGCCTGTCGACCCACCTCGACGAGGTCGAGCGCATCCTCAAGACCGGCGGCGCCAGCGGCAAGCGCCTCGACTTCCTGATGCAGGAGCTCAACCGCGAAGCCAACACCCTCGGCTCGAAGGCGATGGCCGCCGACATGACCGCGATCGCCGTCGAGCTCAAGCTCGCCATCGAGCAGATGCGCGAGCAAGTCCAGAACATCGAGTAAGGAAACCCCATGCCCGGCACCCTCTTCATCGTCACGGCGCCCTCGGGGGCCGGCAAGACGACTCTCGTCAGCGGCCTCCTCGAGCGCGACCCGCTGGTCCGCCTGTCGGTCTCGTACACTACCCGCGCGCCGCGCACGGGCGAGGTGAACGGGCAGCACTACCACTTCATCGACGTGCCGGCCTTCCGTGAGCTGCGCGACAAGGGTGAATTTCTCGAGTGGGCCGAGGTCCATAACAATTACTACGGGACGTCGAAGCGCTGGCTCGAGGAGCAGACCCGCGCCGGCCGTGACATCCTCCTCGAGATCGACTGGCAGGGTGCCCAGCAGGTGCGCAAGGTGTTCCCGAAGGCAGTCGGGGTGTTCATCCTGCCGCCCTCGGTCGAGGAGCTCGAGCGCCGCCTGCGCGGCCGTGGCACCGACAGCGAGGACGTGATCGCCCGCCGGGTGCTCGGCGCCCGTGGCGAGATGCGCCATGTGGCGGAGTTCGACTACGTTATAATCAACGAAAACTTGCCCGCCGCCCTCGAAGATCTGGTGGCCGTGGTGAGGGCATCCCGGCTCCGCTACGCCAACCAGGAGGCGCGTCAGCCGGAGTTTTTCCATTACCTGGAACAGGATTGATATGGCCCGCGTTACCGTCGACGACTGTCTGAAAAGAATCCCCAACCGCTTCCAGCTCACCCTGGCCGCGACCTACCGTGCCCGTCAGCTGACGGCCGGCGCCCCCCCCCAGGTCGAGCTCGACCGCCACGACAAGGACAAGCCCACCGTGATCGCGCTGCGTGAGATCGCCGCCGGCAAGGTCGGGGCCGAAGTCCTCAACCGCGGTCAGGCCTGAGCCTGGTCTGCCAGAGCGCAATGTCATGGATTCCGCCGCACCGGCTCCAATCAGTGGTGGCGGCGTTTTCCGACCCCCTGCATCCAGCGTCCTGCCCCTCGACTTCGGGCAACTGAGGTCGCTGGTCGCGGGCTATCTCCGGCCCGAAGACCTGGGTCGCATCGAAGCCGCCTATCACTTCGCAGCCGATGCCCACACCGGGCAGATGCGCAAGAGCGGCGAGCCCTACATCTCCCACCCGGTTGCCGTTGCCGAGATCCTCGCCGGCTGGCACCTGGATTCCCAGGCCCTCTGCGCTGCCCTCCTCCACGACGTGATGGAGGACACCCACATCACCAAGGCCGAGATCGCCGAGCGCTTCGGGCGAACCACGGCGGAGCTGGTGGATGGGGTTTCCAAGCTCGACAAGATCGAGTTCCAGTCCCACGAAGAGGCCCAGGCCGAGAACTTCCGCAAGATGCTGCTGGCGATGGCCAGCGACCTGCGGGTCATCCTGATCAAGCTGGCCGACCGTCTGCACAACATGCGGACCCTCGACCACATGCGCCCCGACAAGCGCCGCCGAATCGCCCGCGAGACCCAGGAGATCCACGCCCCGATCGCCAACCGGCTGGGCCTCAACTCGATCTACCGGGAGCTCCAGGAGCTCGCCTTCAAGCACCGCTACCCGCTGCGCTTCCGGGTGCTCTCCAAGGCCATCCTGGCCGCCCGTGGCAACCGCCGCGAGGTGGTCGGCAAGATCCTCGCCGCGATTGAAGAGCGTCTGCCCCAGTGGAGCATCGAGGCCGAGGTGTGGGGGCGCGAGAAGCACCTCTACAGCATCTATCGCAAGATGACCGAGAAGCGCCTCAGCTTCTCGCAGGTGCTCGACATCTACGGTTTCCGCGTCATCGTGCCCGACGTGCAGACCTGCTACCGCGCCCTCGGCGCGCTGCACGGCCTCTACAAGCCGGTGCCCGGCAAGTTCAAGGACTACATCGCGATCCCCAAGGGCAACGGCTACCAGTCGCTGCACACCACGCTGATCGGCCCCTTCGGCACGCCGGTCGAGGTGCAGATCCGCACCCCCGAGATGAACCACGTGGCCGAGAGCGGCGTCGCCTCCCACTGGCTCTACAAGGAAGACGAGAAAACCCTCACCGAGCTGCAGCACAAGACGCACAGCTGGCTGCAGTCGCTGCTCGAGCTGCAATCCACCTCGGGCGACTCCAGCGAGTTCCTCGAGCACGTCAAGGTCGACCTCTTCCCGGGCGAGGTGTATGCCTTCACCCCCAAGGGCAAGATCTTCGCGCTGCCCCGCGGCGCCTCGGTGGTCGACTTCGCCTACGCGGTGCACACCGACGTGGGCAACCGCTGCGTCGCCGGGCGCATCAACGGCGAGCTCATGCCGCTGCGCACCGAGCTCCACAACGGCGACCAGATCGAGATCATCACCGCCGCCCACGCCAGCCCCAACCCGGCCTGGCTCAGTTACGTGCGTACCGGCAAGGCCCGTGCGCAGATCCGCCACTTCCTCAAAAACGCCCAGCAGGAAGAAGCCTCGACCCTCGGCGAGCGCCTGCTCAACCAGGCCCTGCGCCCCCACGGCCTCACCCTCGGCCAGGTCAGCACCTTCGCCTGGGACCGCCTGCTGCGCGAGCTCACCCTCGCCAACCGCCGCGAGCTGATGACCGACATCGGCCTCGGGCGGCGCCTGCCGGCCATCGTCGCGCGTCGCCTGGCCGAGATCCAGGACGCCGAATCGGGCCGCGCCGACGTGGTCAAGCCCAAGCCCGCCGGGGCCATCCTGATCCGCGGCACCGAAGGCGTCGCCGTGCAGCTGGCGCGCTGCTGCCGGCCGATCCCGGGCGACCCGATCGTCGGCATCATCCGCAAGGGCCAGGGCCTCGAAGTGCACATGCACGACTGCCCCCAGGCGCGCAAGCTGCGCTCCGAGCGTGACCGCTGGATCGACGTCGAGTGGGAGCCCGCCAGCGACCGCCTCTTCGACGTCACCCTGCGGGTGCTCACCCAGAACGTGCGCGGCGTGCTCGGCAAGATCGCCAACGCCATCGCCGAGCAGGACTGCAACATCCAGAACGTCAGCACCGACGGCGAGCAGGGCACCTACACCTCGCTCAACATCACCGTCCAGGTCACCCACCGGCTGCACCTCGCCAAGGTGGTCCGCGGGGTGCGCAACATCCCCGAGGTGGTCCGCATCAGCCGCCTCAAGGCCGACCAGAAAGCGGCCTGAGGCTGCTAGAATCCACGCCTGTTCAAAGGCAATCCACGAAATTCCAGGGAGACGAGTCATGGCAATGTACGAATCCGAGCACACCAAGTTCATGCGCGAATGGATGGCCAAGCATCCCGAACAGCGCGAAGAGCAGAAGAAAGGCCGCGCCCTGTGGTGGGACAAGCCCCAGGACACCCAGACCACCCGCGAATTCGCCGAAGCCAAGGTGCCCGCCAAGGCCTACCCCTACGCCACCGAGTCCTGATCGCCCCAGCCTGATCCCGCGGGGCCGCGCCCTCACGCCGGCGCCTCACCCCGCGCAGCCCCGCACAATTGCTCCCACGCCTCGCCTTCATCGACGTTGAAACCACCGGTGCAAACCCGGTGGTCGATCGGGTCACCGAGATCGCCATCCTGCGCGTCGAGGGCGGGCAGCTCGTCGAGCGCTGGTCCAGCCTGGTCAACCCGGGCATGCCCATCCCGCCGAGCATCCAGGGCTTCACCGGCATCACCGACGCGATGGTCGCCGTGGCGCCGCCCTTTGCCGAGCTCGCCGACGGCGTGCGCGCGCTGCTGGCCGACTGCGTCTTCGTTGCCCACAACGCGCGCTTCGACTACGGCTTCATAAAGAACGAATTCCGCCGCATCGGCCAGGATTTCGACGCCCAGGTGCTATGCACCGTCAAGCTCTCGCGGGCGCTCTACCCCCAGTTCCACCGCCACGGCCTTGACGCGCTGATCGAGCGCCACGGCCTCACCTGCACCGCCCGCCACCGGGCGATGGGCGACACCGAGGCGCTGCACCAGTTTGCCGGCATCGTCGCCGGGCAGTTCGAGCGCGACGTGCTCGACGCCGCCATCGTCAAGGCCATGAAGGCCCCCAGCCGCCCGGCGGGCCTGCCCGAGGGCGTGCTCGAAGGCCTGCCCGAGGGGCCGGGCGTGTATTTCTTCTATGGCGAGAACGACCTGCCGATCTACATCGGCAAGAGTGTGAGTCTGCGCTCGCGGGTCATGAGCCATTTCTCGGCCGACCACCGCAGCGGCAAGGAGGCCAAGCTGGCCCAGCAGGTGCGCCGGGTCGAATGGCAGCAGACCGCCGGCGAGCTCGGCGCGCTGCTCCTCGAGGCGCGCCTGGTCAAGGAGCGCAAGCCCACCGAGAACCGCCTGCTGCGCGAGACCGACGCCGTCTTCGGGCTGCGCTTCGACCCCGCCCGCAAGCGCGGCCCGGTGCTGGTGCGCGAGCTCCTCGGCGGCGGCGACCCGGCCGGCTGGGCCGAGGTGTACGGCAGCTTCCGCACCAGGAAGGAGGCCGACAACGCGCTCCGCGAACTCGCCACCCTCTACAAGCTGTGCCCGCGCCGGATCGGCACCGAGCCGTGGGGCGACGGCGCCTGCCTGGCCCACCAGATGAAACGCTGCGCCGGCGTCTGCGCCGGCCGCGAGAGCCACGCAGAGCACGACGAACGCCTGCTAAAGGTGCTCGAAAGCCTGCGCCTGCGCCGCTGGCCGTGGCCCGGCCCAGTGGCGATCCGCGAACACCACGCCG